>NZ_SRLV01000060.1:0-51498 GCF_006518205.1 Myxococcus sp. CA005
ATCTACACCCTAGAGTTCGTCGGCAGCGTCAGATGTGTATAAGAGCCAGCGCATCCTGCCCAACGCACACGCCGCGCCTGGTCCCAGCGCGAGCCCCAAGAGCTTCGCGGGCGCCCATGTGCTCCCGCATGGCGGCCGGCTGCTCTCCGCCCCGGACGCAGCGGAGGGACGCGGCTCTCGAGTCACCCTGTCCATGCCCCTGGCGCCCTCGCCGGCCAAGCCGCTTCTGGCGAGCCCCGGGGGTGGAAAGTCGGGCCGCCCCCCCGCGCGCAAGGATGTCGAGGACACCGAGCCCCGGGATTCGGCCCAGATTCGCGTGGGCCGCTACCACATCCTGGATACCCTGGGCGCGGGCGGCATGGGCGCTGTCTACAGCGCCTATGACCCGGAGCTGCACCGGCGCGTGGCCATCAAGCTGCTGCACCCGGACGCCAACCCGGCGGCGCGCTCGGACGGCTCGTCCCGGCTGCTTCGCGAAGCCCAGGCGATGGCGCGCCTGTCTCACCCGAACGTGGTCTCCGTCTACGACGCGGGCACGTTCGCGGGGCGCGTCTTCATCGCCATGGAGCGGGTGGACGGCCTGTCCCTGCGCCACTGGCTCCGCGCCGAGCACCGGACCTGGCGAGAGGTGCTCGACATCTTCCGCCAGGCGGGCCGAGGGCTCGCCGCCGCACATGCCGCTGGACTGGTCCACCGGGACTTCAAGCCCGCCAACGTCCTGGTCAGCAAGGACGGCCGGGCGCAGGTGACGGACTTCGGGCTGGCCCGCACCACCGCGGACCTCGACGCGGCCGAGGCGGGCCGGGGCACCACGCCCGCGCTGCCGCGCCTCGCCCCGGAAGACCTGCTCCAGACGGCGCTCACCGAGGCCGGGCTCGTCATGGGCACGCCCGCGTACATGCCACCCGAGCAGCACGAAGATGGGCGCATCGACGCGCGCGGGGACCAGTTCAGCTTCTGCGCGTCCCTCTACGAAGCCCTCTACGGACAGCTTCCCTTCAACGGCAAGCGCCCGGAGGATTACTTGGAGGAAGCCCGCGCCGGCCGCGTGCGCCCACCGCCTCGGGGCAGCCGCGTCCCCACGTGGGTGCTGCGCGCCGTGACGCGGGGCCTGTCCCCGGCTCCCGAAGCGCGCTTCCCGTCCATGGGCGTGCTGTTGGATGCACTGGGCGCGGACCCGCTGGCGGCCTGGCGCCGCCGTGGCGCGGTGGCCGCCGCGTCCATGCTGCTCAACAGCGTGGTCGCCGTCACCTGGCTCCTGGTGGGCTCGCAGCGGGACGGCCCGTGTCCGGATGCCGAGGCCCGGCTCACCGGCGTCTGGGACACGGCACGCCGGGCGGAAATCCAGAAGGCCTTCGCCGCCACGGGCAAGGTCCACGCCTCCGCCGCCTTCGAACGCGTGGCGACGACCCTGGATGGCTTCGCGCGCGATTGGACGCGCATGCACCGCGAGGCCTGCGAGGCCACCCGGGTTCAGGGCCACCAGTCGGACCACGAGCTCGCGCTGCGCATGGCGTGCCTGGACCGGCGCCACTCGGCCCTGGTGGCATTGACGGGCGTGCTCGCGCAGACGGATGCGGAGGCGTTGAACGCCGCACCGGACGCGGCCCAGCGACTGCCTCCCATCGCCGCCTGCGCGGACGTGGACGCGCTCTGGCGGGGCCTGTCGGAGCCCGAGGGGCAGCGGCAGCAGGTGGAGGCCCTGCGCGCCCGGGTGGACCGGGCCACGGCCCTGGTGGACGCCGGCCGCTACCCCCAGGCGCAGGAAGAAGCGAAGGCGGTGCTGTCCGAGGCGCGGCAGCTCGGCTACGGGCCGGTGCTGGCGGAGGCGCTGGAGCTGGAGGGCCGGCTCGGGCTCGTCGCGGGGGATGACGCTCGCGCCGCCGCGGCCCTGCGGGAATCCCTCTTCACCGCGCAGGCGCACCGTCATGACCACCTGGCGGCGCGCGCGTCGGCGCGGTTGGTGACCGCCGTCTCCTCCGACCCCACCCTGGAGTCCTGGACGGTGGAGCAGGCGCGCGCGTCCATCCAACGCGCGGGCGGTGCCTCCGAATTGGAGGCCTTGCTCCAGACGAGCCTGGGCCGCAACGCCTTCCTCCGAGGCCAGTACGCCCAGGCAGTGGAGGCCTTTGGCCGCTCCGCCACGCTGCGCGAGCAAGAGCTGGGTCCCGAGCACCTGCTCACGTTGGAGTCGCTCCGCAACCAGGCCGCGGCCCTGTCCCGCACGCCCGAGACGGAGCGCGCCATGGGCCTGCTGCACCGCGTGCTGGAGACGACGGAGCGCGTGCTCGGTCCGGACCATCCTCAGACGGCCATGGCGGCCAACGCCATGGGCTACCACCTGGTCATCGTCCGCCGCTTCGAGGAAGCCCTCCCCTACCTCCAGCGCGCCATCCACCTGGAGGAGCAGTCGCTGGGGCACGACAGCGCCACGCTGAGCTATCCGCTCAACAACCTGGCCGAGGCCCTGGAAGCGCTCGGCCGCAACGCAGAGGCCCGCCCCCTGCGCGAGCGCGCGCTCGCGGTGGACCTGAAGGCCTACGGCCCCGAGCATCCGGAGACCGCCACCGACCTGGCCCTGCTCGGCGCGCTGGCCCTGCGCGAGGGAAAGCCGCGCGACGCCATGGACTACGCCCGCCGGAGCATCGCGGCCTACGAGGCCTTCCAGAAGGACCACCTGGACACGGCCGCTCCGCTCACCACGCTGGGCCTGGCCCTGCACGCCCTGGGCAAGAGCCACGAGGCCCGTGCCATGCTGGAGCGCGCCTTGGCGCTTCGCACCGCCCATCCGGGCCCGGCCGAGGACCTCGCGAGCACCCGCTTCGCCCTGGCCCAAACGCTGGTGAAGCAGGACGGGCCCCGCGCCCGGGGGCTGGCCAACCAGGCCCTGCACTTCTACGCAGCCGAAGAGCCCACCTACGCCATGGAGGCCAGCTCCGTGCGCAACTGGCTCCAGGACCTCCGGCGCCGGAGGCGCTGAGCAACAGCCAGGGCCCACATCCACCGAAATCACGCCCCTCCGCACACATCCTCAAGCGGGAACGCGACAACTCCAGGGAGCCGTCCAACCGCATCTGATGAAGTCACCCCGAGGGCCGCCAGACAGGCGGACGCGGCTCACGTCCATTCTCGGGGGCTTCCGTCACTTTCCACCGCTAGACTTCGCCCAATGCTTCACGTCATTCCCCTGGGCGGCCTGGGCGAAATCGGCCTCAACTCCATGGTCATCGCCTGCCGTGGGGAGATGCTGCTCATCGACGCCGGGCTGATGTTCCCCTCCGCGGGGATGCCCGGCGTGGACATCATCATTCCGGACTTCAGCCACCTGAAGCAGAACGCCGCGCAGCTCAAGGGCGTGCTGCTCACCCATGGCCACGAAGACCACCTGGGCGCCCTGCCCTACCTGCTCAACGAGGTGCCCGTCCCCGTCTACGGCACGCGCTTCACACTGGCCATGGCGCGCCACCGGCTGGAGGAGCTGGGCATCGAGGCGGACCTGCGCGAAATCGAGCCGCGCGAGCCCTTCCCCGTGGGCACGGCGTTCCGCGTGGAGGCCAGCCGCGTCACCCACACCGTGCCGGACGCGGTGGGCTACATCCTGCGCACGCCCGAAGGCACCCTCATCCACACCGGCGACTTCAAGCTGGACCCGGACCCCATCGACGGGCTGCGCACGGACCTGGAGCGCTGGGGCGAGGCCGGCGAGGAAGGCGTGCTGTGCCTCCTCTCCGACTCCACCAACTCCGAGGTGACGGAGGAGACAGGCAGCGAGCGCGTGGTGGAGCAGACCTTCGAGCGCCTCTTCCAGGGCGCCACCGGCCGCATCATCGTCGCCCTCTTCTCCTCCAACCTCCACCGGGTGCGGCACCTGCTGGCGCTGGCGGAGCGGCTGGGACGCAAGGTGGCCCTGCAGGGCCGCAGCATGCTGCGCAACGTGGAGATGGCGCGGGAGATGGGCTACCTGGACGTGCCCGACTCGCTCTTCGTCCACCTGGACTCGGTGCCGGCGCTGCCCGCGCAGCGGGTGCTGGTGCTGACCACCGGCGCCCAGGGCGAGCCCCGGGCCGGGCTGTCCCAGCTCGCGTCGGGGGACGGCCCCGTGCGGCTGAATCCCGGCGACCTGGTGGTGCTCAGCTCGCGGGCCATCCCCGGCAACGAGCGCTCCGTGGGCGCGCTCATCGACGCGCTCCAGTGGCGCGGGGCGAAAGTCGCCTACGCCCAGGTGGAGCCGGGCATCCACGTCTCCGGCCACGCCAGCCAGCCCCAGCAGCGGCGCGTGCTGGACCTGGTGCGCCCGGCCCACTTCATCCCCGTCCACGGCGAGGGCCGCCATCTGCACAAGCACCTGCTCACCGCGCGCGAGGCCGGGCTGGAGCCCGCCCAGTGCCTGCTGGCACAGGACGGCGACGTCGTCACCTTCGAGGAAGGCCGGGGGCGCTTCACCGGCAGCGTCCCGTCCGGACGCATCCTCAAGGACCGGTTCGGCCCCGGCCTGGTGACGCCGGACACGCTCCAGGAGCGCGTCCGGCTGTCGGAGACGGGCATGGTGGCCGCGGTGGTGGTCCTCCAGCGGGGCTCCCAGCAACTGGTGGCGGGGCCACAGCTGTCCGGCCAGGGGCTGTCCGTGGACGAACAGGTCCTGCTCCCCCGGGTGGCCCAGGACGCGCGAGTGCTCTTCGAGGAACTGTCCCCCATCCTGCGGGGCGATGACGCCCTGGTGAGAGAGGAACTCACCCGGGCCGTGCGCCGGGCATTCAAGGCGCACACGTCCAAGCGTGCCCTGGTGGTGCCCTTGGTCGTCCGGGTGTAGGTATGGTAAGGGCCGCTGCCCATGCCATCCTTCGACGTCGTCTCGAAAATCGACCTCGCTGAGCTCGACAACGCGGTCAACCAGACCAAGAAGGAGCTCAGCACGCGGTACGACTTCCAGGGCACCCATGCCGACGTGGTGTTGGCCCCGGACAATACCGCCATCACCGTGAAGGCCAACAGCGAAGACCGCGTCCAGGCCGCCAAGGAAGTCCTCCTGACGAAGCTGGCCAAGCGGAACATCAGCCTGTTCGCCTTGGAGTACGGCGACATCGAGAAGACGGGCCTTCACAACGTGAAGCAGGTCATCAAGCTCCAGCAGGGCATCCCGGTGGAGAAGTCCAAGGAGCTGGTGAAGCTGCTGAAGGACTCGAAGATGAAGGTCCAGGGCTCCATCCAGGCCGACCAGCTTCGCGTCACGGGCAAGAACCGGGACGACCTCCAGGCGGCCATCGCCCTGTTCCGCAAGGAGCAGGACCGGCTGAAGCTGGACATGCAGTTCATCAACTTCCGCGATTGAAGAGGCCCATGCGCGCTGCCGCCCTGTCCTTCTGCCTCCTGTTCTGCGCCCCGGGCGTTGCGTCTGCCCAGGCGGACCGTCCTTCCAAGCCGGTTCCCTCCCTCGCCAAGCCCCCGCGCATCCAGGGTGGGCTCAAGGCCTTCGCGTCGCCGATGGTGCTCAAGCCCGTCGCCGTGGAGGGCGCCACCGCCTCGTTCACCGCCAAGGTGGGCGCGCGCAAGGACACGCTCTACGTCGGCGTGGAAGCCACCGACGACCAGCTCCAGGCCGGCGATCTGCTCACCCTGTCCCTCTACTTCCCGGGCACCGGTCCCACCGCCGCCGGCTACACGTGGCGCTTCGCCTTCGATGGCAAGCGTGCGTCCGGGGCGGAGAGCGGCACGCCGCAGTTCGCGCAGGACCTGGTGACGGCCGCCGTGCAGCGCCAGGGCAACACGCTGCTGCTGATGGCGTCGGTGCCGGTGCGCGCCTTCCCCCGCTTTCCCGCCGTGGACCCGCTGGTGATGGACCTGTGCCTCACCTACGAGGACCGGGACAGTGCGGACGGCAAGGCCACGTCCATCTCCAACTGCCAGAGCGGCACCATGGTGGGTGACGCGCTGCGCCTGCCGGACGAGCCTCGAAAGGGCCTCAAGCTGAAGCTGCCGGAGAACGTCACCTCGCTCGAGCCCAAGGAGGACGGGCTGCTGGGCTGGGACTACATGAGCTACCCGGCCTGGGCCCAGGCGGATGACGAGCTGGCCCCTGCCTCGCTGCGCCGCCTGGTGGCGCCGGACGCCGTCGTTCCCTCGTCCGTGGACCTGAACGTGCCGGATACGCTCACCCTGGAGGACGGCGGTCGCGTCGTCACGGTGGTGACCGGGAAGAATCCGTATGCCGTCGCCGGTCAATGTGACGCCGATGACGAGCTGCGGTTGGGCCTCTACCTGGTGACCGGGAAGACAGCGCAACGGGTGCTCGAGTGGCCGGCCGCTACCTGCGCGCTGGGGCGCACGTCGTCGGTGGAACTGGAAGAAGAGGGCGTGCTGTCCATCCGTTACTCGAACGGCACGTCCATGAACTTCGCCTGGAGTGGGACCCACTTCTCGCGAACCGAACTCGGAAAGCGGTAGACGCAGTGGAAACCACCACCCCCAAGAGCCTGTACATGATGACCCTCGGCTGCCCGAAGAACCGGGTGGACTCCGAGGTGATGCTGGGCACGCTGCGCCACCGCGGCTACACGCTGGTGCAGGAGGCGTCCGACGCCCAGGTCATCGTCGTCAACACGTGCGCCTTCATCGGTCCCGCCAAGCAGGAGTCGGTGGACTCCATCCTGGAGATGGCCGAGCTGAAGAAGTCCGGCGCCTGCAAGACGCTGGTGGTGACGGGCTGCTTGTCCCAGCGCTACGGCGAGGAGCTGTCGAAAGAGATGCCGGAGGTCGACCACTTCCTGGGCACCAGCGCCTACGCCCAGATTGGTGACCTGCTGGCCGCCGAGGCCTCGCCGCGTCAGGTGATTCCGGACCCGGACTACATCCACGACGCCAATACGCCGCGCATCAACTCGATGCCGAAGTACACGGCGTACCTCAAGATTTCCGAGGGCTGCGACAACGCCTGTGCCTTCTGCATCATCCCCACCCTGCGCGGCGGGCAGCGCTCGCGGCCCATCGACGACATCGTCGCCGAGGCGAAGCAGTTGGCGGACAGCGGCGTGCAGGAGCTGAACCTCGTCGCGCAGGATTTGACGGCCTACGGGCATGACCTGCCGGGCCGGCCGAAGCTGCATGATTTGCTCAAGGCGCTGGTGCAGGTGGACGTGAAGTGGATTCGCCTCCACTACGCCTACCCGCGCATCTTCCCGGACGAGCTCATCGAGGTGATGGCCTCGGAGCCGAAGATTGCCCGCTACCTGGACATGCCCGTGCAGCACGTCAGCGACAAGCTGCTGCTGTCCATGAAGCGCGGCCGCAACTCGGAGTTCCTCAAGGGCCTGCTGACCAAGCTGCGGGAGCGCGTGCCCGGCCTGGTGATGCGCACCTCGCTCATCGTCGGCCTGCCGGGTGAGACGGAAGAGGACTTCGAGATGCTGAAGGAGTTCGTGAAGACGCAGCGCTTCGAGCGCCTGGGCGTCTTCCAGTACTCCGACGAAGAGGGCACCGCCGCCTACGACCTGCCGGACAAGGTGCCGCAGAAGCTCATCGAGCGCCGCTGGCGCGAGGTCATGGCCATCCAGAAGCGCATCAACCGCGAGCAGAACAAGAAGCTCGTGGGCAAGCGCCTGGAGGTGCTCGTGGAAGGCCCCGCGCCGGAGACGGAGCACCTGCTGGTGGGCCGCCACCAGGGCCAGGCGCCGGACATCGACGGCATGGTCTACATCAACGACGGCCTAGCGTACCCGGGGGAGATTGTCACCGTGGAGGTGACGGAAGCCCACGACTACGACCTGGTCGCCCGCGTGGTGGAGCGCCCGGACCCGAAGCAGCGCGAGCACACCGCGCGCGACGCGCACCCGGCGCCGCTGCCGGTGGCGGCGATGCAGCGTCCGGCCCCTCGCGCGGAGTAGGCGCGAAGGCCCCGGACGCCGCGGGAGCCCTCAGCGCGAGGGCTCCTCCAGCACCAGGGTGCGTCCCGGGCTGACGGCGCGCAGGCGCTCGCGCAGCTTCTCCCGGTCCGCCTTCGCCGACTTCGGCGTCGCCGCCAGTTTCTCGTGGAGCTCGCGCGCCGTGGCGTCGTACCAGACCTCGCGCACGGGCCCACTTTCGGCCATGTGCCGCGCAACCCCCGCGAGCAACCGGCAGCAGTCCTCCCAGCCCGCGTCCTGCTGAGGGCCGCCCTGCTCCCGAGTGAAGGCGATAGCGTCATCCAGCGTCTTCCCGTCCTGCAGGTAGACGTTGATGAGCGCCCGGGCCGCGCGGTTCCCCGCGTCCCGCATGTTGAGCCACAGGAACCACGCCTTGCCCTCAGGCGCGGGCGACTCCACCGCGTAGATTTCGGTGATGGGCGCGGGCGTGCCGTCCGGGCCGAGGCCCACGAGCCCCGCCTCGGGCGACACCAGCAGCACGAACGCGTCCGCGGGCAGCTTCAGCGTCTGCGCCAGCACCGTCCCCGGCGTCTCCTTCACCAGGCGCCGGGCCAGGTCCGCCGCCACCTCGTAGCGCTGCCGGCCTCGTTCCTCGTGCACCACCAGGTGCCAGTCACGCAGCACGGCCTGGAGGTTGGTGTGAGCCCACTGCTGGCGGAACTCGAAGGTGTCCACGCCCTTGCGCCGGCAGATGTCGTCCAGCGTGGAGCGAAGCGCATTCAGCATCTCCTCGTCCTTCAACATGTCGACGTAGTGCGTGTGGCCCACGCGCTCCGCGACGCGTTCGATGACGGCCAGCAATCCGAAGCGGATGGCGCCACTTGCGTCCTGCACGGACAACCGGCCGCGCTCCACTTCCTTGGAGAGGGCGTCGTACATCCGCGAGACGCCCTCCTTTTCCAGGTAGCGGCGGGCCAACTCGATGGAGCGGCGCTGTTCGGTGTACTGACGGTCGAACTCGGTGGGAGACGGGCGCATGTGCGCCAGAGGAGAGCGCAGCACCCCCGCCCCTGTCCAGGCAACGCTAACGGGGGTCTTCCGGCTCCAACTCCCGCTCCCCTGGCGGGGGCTCACGCGAGGAAGCGCCTCGCGCCGGCATGGCCACGCCCTCACCCAGCGGCGTGGGCTGGCACTCACACACGGTGCGGCGAGAGGCGGTCTCCGTGACGAAGGCACAGGCCGTGGGGCACTCGGGCTGGCGGCCTTCCTCGAACAGGCTCAGCGTGAAGTCTCGCGCGGTGGACAGCGCCGCATGGCAGGCAGGCAGCGCCTGCGCCAGGGAGCGCCAGGGCACGCGGTGCTGCGTCGTCAGGCCCCTGCTGGTGGAGGGGAAGCTCAGCCCCACGCCACAGCCGCTCACCAGCTTCTGCCCGTCCGGCCCCAGCGGCTCCAGGTGAAGCCGCCCTCCTTCTGGCAGGTCCCGGTACACGGCGCCGCTGATCGAGACGCTGCCATCCGGCTCGCGCCGCACATGCAGGCCGTAGCAAGCCTCCTCACGGAAGGAGCCATCGGGCGCGGCGCAATGGCTGGTGGCGGAGCCTTCTGACGGCCGGACGCGGGGGCGCCGCAGCACCAGGACCCCGCCCTTTGCGTCCAGCGTCGCAGTGAAGCGGCCCCAGACATCCGGCCCCAGGCGGCCCAGGCTGCTCGGCGAATCCCAACGCCCAGCGGCCTCCACCACCAGCGGGTGGACACCCAGTCCCTCGGCCACCTCCACTGCGTCCAGCACGAAGGTTCGCGGCGGCAGGTTGGCCGCCGTTTCGAGCGGCTGAAGCCCCTGTGCCTCGGCGAGCCGCACGGACACCCGCGAGAAGGGCTCGCGCGAGCCAAGGACGAAGGGCCCCGTGAGCTCCGCTCCGCCCTGCGTCATCCGCGCGGCCAGCAAGGGCCAATCGCCCAGCGGCTCGCGGCTGAGCTCCACCACGTGCACCTCACGCGAGGCCTCCGTGGCCGCCGCTTCCACGACGTAGTCCGCGCGCGGGCGAGAGGTGGTGAAGGTCACTTCCCGCCGCAGTGGGTCCACGGTGAGCGCATAGAACTCCAGGACATCCGCGCCCAGCGTCACGGCGCAGACCTTCTCACCGGACAAACCCGCGGTGCGCACAGGCGACCGCACCGGACCCACCGAGAAGGCGGGCAAAGGCACCACGGGCCAGGAGCGGAAACCTCCCGCGGGCTCGGGCGCGCGGATGGTGCCTTCGGGGGCGGGAAGCGCTCCGTCGAAGCAGCCTCGCGACACGAGCGAGAGTGGCCGAGCCACGTCCAACACCACCGGCACGGGCCGCGTCCCCAGTTTGCCCGCCACGGTGAGCCGCAGCGCGGGTGATGCCAGCAGCGGCAGCGTCTGACCGTGGAAGCCTTGCGGACGCTCGGCGCTGGCGGCCGGTTCCCGATGGCACCCGGTCCCGACCAGCCCCATCCACCCCATCAGCAGAAACGCGCGACGCACGCTTCGCAGGTTACTGCTTCTTCGCCTTCGTGAAGTCATCCACGCGAGTGTCGTCCGGCACATCCAGCTTGAAGCTGTCCGCGTCGAGGCCCACGTTCGTCTTCAGGTTGAGGAAGGAGATGGTGTTCTCGCTGCCGTCCGGGTCCACCACCGTGCTCTTGAGCACCTGGGCCGTGGATGGATCCACCTCCAGGCGCACCTGGCGGAAGCGCGGCTCGTTCTTCAGCGGATCCAACACCAGCAGCGTGCCCTTGCAGTCCTTGCAGGCGCCCTTGGTGATGTTGAACTCGTCCGCGAGCTTTCCCTGGCCGAAGAGGAACGTCACCGACGCGGAGAGCTGGCTGGTGTCCACGTTGGCCACGGTGAGGCTCTGGGCCGCCGGGTCGTACGCGTACACCTTGTTGCCCGCCAGCACGAAGGTGCGCGGCGAGGGCTTCAGGTACTCCCAACGCATCAGGCCGGGCTTCTTGTACGTGACGGTGCCTTCGGACGTCTGCGTGCGCCGGAAGGTCTTGTACTTGTAGTCCTGGCGGAAGCCCGCGCGGAAGTCACCGGTCTTCTCGTAGAAGGCCTGCATCCGGTCCACCAGGGACTTCACTTCCGGCGTCATGGGCTTCGCGGCGGCGGGGGCCGCGGGCGCGGCGGCCTGGACCGTCGGCGCGGGCTTCACCGGGGTGGCGGCAGGGGTGGCAGGGGCGGACAGGAGCGTAGCGAGCAGGGCTTCGAAGAACATGGCGTACCTCCATCTAAACCATCCCGACGGGGCCTGAGCCCCAGCATTCACGGGGCCTTCTTGAACAGGCGCTTCCTCTGTTTGATGGCCAGCACGTAGAAGCGCTCGCGCAGGGCCTGGGCATCCTCGGGAGACAGGTCCCCCGACTGGCCCAGGTGCTCGTCCCGCCAGGCAATCGCCCGGCTGATGCAGGCGGACGCCGCGGCGGAGATGTTCAGGCTCTGGCTGAAACCCTTCATGGGGACCCAGAACGTGCCGTCCACGCCGGCCAGCACGTCCTCGCTCACGCCGCGCCGCTCGTTGCCGAACACCAGCGCCATCTTCCCGTCGAAGCGCAGGGTGTAGAGGCTGGTGGCCCCCTCCTGAATGGCGGAGGCATACAGCGAGAAGCCACGGGACTTCAGGTGCTCGCGGCACTCGGCGAACGTCCTGTACAGCTTCACGTCCAGCCACTTGTCGCAGCCCTGGGCCACCCTCGAGTTGGGGACGAAGGGCGCTTCCGGGTTGATGATGATGTGGACTTCCTGAACGCCCATGGACTCGCAGGTGCGCAGCACCGCGGCCATGTTGAAGCTGTCCTCCAGCCGGTCCAGGACCACCGTGAAGTTGCGCGTCCGGTGACTGACGACGCGATCAATCTTCTCCTTGCGCACGTCGAGCAGGAACTGCTCCGGCTCGAACTGCTCCCGCTCATAGCGCTCGTAGCGCGCACCACCACCCGACATGGACTCAGCTCCTCCCGCCGCCCGACTTGCGCGCCGGAGCGCGCTTCGTGGCCGCGGATGCCTTCTTCGCGGCGGCCTTGCCCGACGAGCCGCTCTTGCGCGCGGATGCCTTCTTCACGGCGGACTTCTTCGCGGGCGCGGTGCCCGACTTGCGAGCTGGGGCCTTCTTCGCCGCGGCCTTCTTCACGGGCGCGGTGCCCGACTTGCGAGCCGGGGCCTTCTTCGCCGCAGCAGTGCCTGCCTTGCGCGCTGCGGACGTCTTCGCCACTGCACCCGCCTTCCGCGCCGGAGCCTTCTTCGTCACGGCCTTCTTCGCAGCCGCAGACTTCTTCGTCGCAGACTTCGTCGCCGCAGCTGCGCCCGCATTGCGAGCCAGAGCCTTCTTCTCCGCGGCCTTCGTCTTGGCCTTCCCCGCCCGAGCCGCCTTGGCGGGAATCTCCACGTGGAGCTTCTCGGTGCGCCCCGTGAACAGCACCTCCGCCACGGAGTCCATCAGCGGCTGCATGCCCTCGCCGGTGGCGCAGGACACGGGATACACACGGATGCCGCGTTCACGCAGCGCCTCCGTGAAGCCCTCCAGCCGGGCCTGCGCGTCGGGCAGATCCAACTTGTTGGCCGCCACCACCTGCGGCTTGGACGCCAGCTCCGGGCTGTACTTGCCCAGCTCCGCGTTGAGCACGTCGAAGTCGTGCAGCGGCGCGCGGCCCTCGCCCTCCGCCCCCATGTCGATGAGGTGGATCAGCACCTTGCACCGCTCCACGTGGCGCAGGAACTGGTGCCCCAGGCCCACGCCCTCGCTGGCGCCCTCGATGATGCCGGGGATGTCCGCCATCACGAAGGACAGGCCGTCCTTGTACTGGACCATGCCCAGGTTGGGGACCAGCGTGGTGAAGGGATAGTCGGCGACCTTCGGCCGCGCCCGGCTCACGCGGGAGATGAACGTGCTCTTGCCCGCGTTGGGGAAGCCCAGCAGGCCCACGTCCGCCAGCAGCTTCAGCTCCAGCCGGAGCGTCAACTCCTCGCCCTTCGTCCCATCCTGGGCGAAGCGCGGCGTCTGCCGGGTGGAAGTGGCGAAGTTCATGTTGCCCAGGCCGCCCCGTCCGCCCTTCGCCGCCACCCAGCGCTGGCCGGCCTCGCTGAGGTCCACCAGCAGCTCTCCGGTGTTGGCATCCTTCACCAGCGTGCCCACGGGCACCTTGAGCACCATGTCCTCGGCGGCGCGACCGTTACAGTCGCTGCCCATGCCGTGCTCGCCATTCCTGGCGCGGTGGTGCTGCTGGTAGCGGTAGTCGAGCAGCGTGGTGAGCTGCGGATCCGCCACGAAGACGACGGAGCCGCCGTTACCGCCGTCCCCGCCATTGGGGCCACCGCGCTCGATGTACTTCTCCCGCCGGAACGAGACGGCGCCGTTGCCGCCATCCCCCGCCTTCACGAAGATGCGGACCTCGTCGACGAACTTCATCTGGGACTCCTGGATAAACAAAAAGCGGGCCGCCCTCGCATCCCGCTGCCGGAAGGGCGCGTGGACTGGAGAAGCGACCCGCTCGTGGGTGCCGCACGGTTGCCGGCCTCAAAGGCCAGCCAGCCGTCAGGCGCTCGCCTGCTCAGCGGCGGCCGGGTAGACCGAAACCTTCTTCCGGTCGCGGCCCAGGCGCTCGTACTTCACCACGCCGTCCACCACCGAGTAGAGGGTGAAGTCGCGGCCGAGCTTCACGTTGGCGCCGGCGTGGATGACCGTGCCCACCTGGCGAACGAGGATGCTGCCCGCCGACACCGTCTCACCGCCGTACACCTTCACGCCACGATACTGCGGGTTGGAATCGCGACCGTTGCGCGAAGAACCCTGTCCTTTTTTATGAGCCATGACACCGTGCTCCTGAAGTTTGAGGTAAAACCGCCCGGACTAGCCGGCGATGGAGGTGACCTTCACCTCGGTGTACGGCTGACGGTGACCGCGGCGGCGGGTCCAGCCCTCCTTCTCCTTCCGGAAGTGGAGGACGCGGCGGTGCTTGTCCTGCGCCAGGACCTTGCCCACGACCTTCGCGCCAGCGACGGTCGGCTGGCCCACCTTCGGGCTCTCCGAACCACCGACCAGCAGAATCTCCGTGAAGGTCACTTCGGCCCCGACGTCGCCCGCGATCTTCTCGATCCGGACCACATCGCCCTCGGCGACGCGGTACTGCTTCCCGCCCGTGCGAATCACTGCGTACATCGTCAAACCCCTGTCATCTGTCGGGTTGGGTCAACCCGTGGAATCGACCGCGCATTTCGGACGGGTGGACCATCCAATCGCGCCAAAGGCGGCGGGATTTACGGGAGATACCCTGGGGAGTCAAGGTGGTTGAAGGATCAGACGGCCACTCCCCGGCTGTTTACCCACCCCCTGGGTCAATGCTAACTCAGCACCCGGGCTTTCGGCCGCCCTTTCGCGCGCCAGCCCGACAACCTCGTCCAAAGGGGGACTACCATGAAGAAGCTCCTGATCGGCCTCATCGCCAGCAGCGCCCTTGCCTTCGGCACCGGCTGTGGCGGTGGCGATGATGACCTTTGCGAAGACCTGCACAACAGCAGCAACGAGGTCGACAAAAAGGGCCGTGCCTGTGGAGTTACTGGGCTATCGGACAATGAGCTGGACGCCGCCATCCAGCAATGCAAGCGCGGCCTCGATAAGTGCACCGATAGCGACAAGGAAAAGATAGAGGGAGCCATCAAGTGCCTGGACAGGGTCAACACCTGCTCCGAGGGCAACGAGATGCAGTACTTTGGTGAGCTGTTCGGCTGCGCGGCACAAGTCTACGGGCTCAGCCAGGCCTGCCGGACCGCTGTTTCCCTGGAGGACCTGGACGAAGAGCCGTAATTTCAAGTGGCCTTCCATCCAGGAAGTGCTCCTGGGCCCGGCGCCTTCTTCAAGGTGACCGGGCCCTGTCATGTCCGGTCGGCGCCGTCGCCCGCCCGCCCAGCACCCGGCGGAGCCTGCGGTAGCGCTGGAGCATGTCCACCTCCAGCGGCGCGAGCTTCAGCCCTCGTTCGTACTGATCCAGCGCCTGGGAGAGCTGGCCGTCGCGCTCCAGCGCGCCACCAGACTGGAAGTGGCTCCGCGCCGTGCCCATGGCCTGGGGCCTGCGCGCCAGGAACTCGCGCCGCAGGGACTCCAACTGCTCGGCCGTGAGCCCTGCCTCCAGGCACTTCGCCACCCCGCGATGATTGCCGCGCCAGGCATCGTAGAGGGCCCGCTGCACCGTGGCGCCCAAGGCCTCGGCCGCCTCGCGGACGCGGACGCGCAACGCATCCACCTGCGCGCGTTGGGGAGGCGTCAGCGAGTGCTGCTCCAGGGACTCCAGCGAGCGCCAGGCCTCGCGGGTCCGCAGGCGCACCGTGCCCATGTCCGAGTCAGGCTCCAGCGCCAGCACCGCATACGCGTCCCCCGCCGAGCGCTGACGCCAGGCCTCCAGCAAGCGCGCCACGGCCGGGTCTTCCGTGAGCGGCACTTGCGGGACGGCACGTACCGGCTCGCCCTGGAGGAGCGCATCCACGGCGGCCTTGAGCACGGCGGTGGCCTCGACGAACTGGACGCCGAAGCCGGTGGGCATCCCCCAGACGCGCGCTTGCGCGGGCGGAACGACCCGCACCACTTCACACATGACCGACAGGGGCCCGGACGCCAGCTCCAGCACCACGGGCAGCCGCGAACACAACGGCGGCAGTACGCGCCCACCGTGAAGGAACAAGCCGCCCCGGGAGAGGCCACTGCCCCTGAGCCGCACAGGGCTTTCCCCTGGCCGCAGCACGACCTGCACCGGCACTTCCACGAGGGAGGCCCGGGGCACCGCCGGAGCGGCGGGGGCAAGACGCCGCTGGGACGTGCTCGCGAGCGATGAAGGCACATGCCCCGCCCGCGCGTCCACGCCAAGCCGCCCCCGCGACTGGCCTTCGGTGGGCATGTCTGGCGCGACGGGCGCCCGCTCGAGCACCGCGAGTCCTCCGGGACGCGTCTTCCGCGCCGACACGCGCACGTGCTCGGCGAGCGCCACCTGCAACGCGTTCCGGAACGCCGCGATGGAGGCGTATCGGTCCTCGGGCTTCTTGGCCAGGGCGCGCAGGATGACGTGCTCCAACGCGGCGGACACGGCCGGGTACACCGAACTGGGGGGCGGCGGTGGCCTCAGCTGATGGGCCACCAGTTGCGCGGCCAGTCCCTCATCGTTGAAGGGAAGCCGGCCAGTGAGGAGCTGGTAGGCGATGACGCCCAGCGCATACAGGTCCGCGCGGCCATCCACGCCGCGCCCCAGGGACTGCTCGGGGGCCATGTACTCGGGCGTCCCCACGATGATGCCCGCGTGCGTCTGGGGCATGTGCGCGTCCGCCAGCTTGGCGATGCCGAAGTCCAGCACCTTGACGAAGGGCGCGTTGCGCTTGCGCCGGACCAGGAAGATGTTGTCCGGCTTCAGGTCGCGGTGGACGATGCCTCGCGCATGCGCGGCCTGGAGCGCGTCGCACACCTGCGACAGCACCGAGACGACCGCGCCCGCGGCCAGGGGCGTCCCCACCCACGCGGACAACGGAGCCCCATCCAGGAACTCCATGATGAGGTAGGGGCGCGGCGGCGTGGCATCCATGTCGAAGATGCTGACGATGTTCTCGTGGCCGATGAGGTTCACCGCCCGCGCCTCCGCATGGAAGCGCTGGACCAGCTCCGGGTACATCGTCAGGTGCGCGTGCAGCACCTTCACCGCGACCCGGCTGCCAATGGAGACGTGCTCTCCCAGGTAGACGGCCCCCATGCCGCCCCGGCCCAGGCGCCGCACCAGCCGGAAGCTGCCGCACCGGACGCCCACCAGAGGGTCCTGCGCCTCGACCACGGGGGCACACCTGGGATGCGCCGTTCCCCCGGCCCGCACGTCCGCGCGCACCAGCGTCGGACACGAGGCATCCGCCCCATGCCGCCGGCCACACGCCCCACACCCACCACCGCTGCTCACCTCGGGCATCCGCCTCCCCCCAACCTGCCCACCAACATGGACTCCGGGAGCACTGACTTCCACGGGGGATGAGGGCAGATGTCCGCTGGTGCCGCACCCTCGAAGCCATGGTCGCAGAACAGGGTCCTCTGGCGGACGCTGTGCGTGCCGACAATCCATCACGGTGGTTAAAGTGCGGCGCCATGTCGCCAACCCAGCGCCGCATCCCCGTCGTCAACCTGTCCCATTACCGCACGGGCACACCCCAGGAGCGCGCCCGCTTCGTGCAGGTGTTCGGCGACGGCATCAAGGAGTTCGGCTTCGTCACGGTGGAAGGCCACGGCATCGACGACGGCCTCATCCGGCGCACGTACACGGACGTGGAGCGCTTCTTCGCCCTGCCCGAGGCCACCAAGGCCCAGTACGCCCAGGCGGGGCACGGCGGCCAGCGCGGCTACATCGGCTACGGTCAGGAGCACGCGAAGAACCGCCAGGTGGGAGACCTGAAGGAGTTCTGGCACGTGGGCCGCGAGCTCCCACCTGACCACAAGTACCACGCGCTCTATGGCCCCAACGTGTGGCCCACCGAGGTGTCCACCTTCCGCGAGCACACGCTGTCGCTCTTCAACGCGCTGGATGGCGCGGCGGGCGTCATGCTCCAGGCGCTGGCCGAGTACTTCGGCGTGGCGCGCGACACCTTCAGCGGCATGGCCACGGACGGCAACTCCGTGCTGCGGCTCATCCACTACCCGCCGCTGAAGGAGCGCTTCATCCCCGGGGGCGTGCGCGCCGCCGAGCATGAGGACATCAACCTCATCACCCTCCTCTGCGAGGGCACGGCGTCCGGCCTGGAGCTGCTCACCCGCGACGGGGAGTGGCTGCCGGTGGACACACTGCGCGGACAGATTGTCGTCGACTCGGGCGACATGCTCAGCCGCGTGACGAACGAAATCATCCCCGCCACTACGCACCGGGTGGTGAACCCGCGCAGCAAGGAAGAGGACACGGTGCGCTACTCGATGCCCTTCTTCGTCCATCCCTACGCGGACTGCGTGCTCCAGGCGCTGCCCTGCACCCAGACGGCGGACACCCCGGCGCGCCACGCGCCCATCACCGCGGATGCCTTCCTCAAGCAGCGGCTGCGCGAGAATGGCTTGCTGAAGTAACGCACCGTGGACACGGCCACCGACCTCGTCGAACTGTTCGCCCTCCAGCCCCGCGTCTCGCTGGAGGACTACGCCTCTCCGGCGGCCTTCGCCGCGCGACACCGTGCGCTGGCCGCGAAGGTGGATGCCCTGCGCGCCCGGGATGCGTCAGGCCAGCCGCGCTATCCAGCGCTCGCCGTGTGGCCGGAGTCGGTGGGGGCGCCGTTGCTGTTCCTGGGCCACATGCACCGCGTGCGGCAAAGCACCTCACTCCAGGGTGCACTGAAACGCGTGCGCCTCTCCGAGGCCTGGGGGGTGTGGAATGCCTGGAGCGACTTCCGGCCACCGTCGCTGACGGAGTGCATCTACGCCGCGCGAGCGCCCCTCGTGCACCGGACGCTGTGGAACACCTTCTCTGGCATCGCGCGGGATTTCGGCCTGTGGGTGGTGGCGGGCAGTGCGCTGCTGCCCGCCGGCCGCCGGGGGGAGGGCTCGCCGGACTTCGAGCCCTTCAGCGCGCGCACCTACAACACCAGCTACACCTTCTCGCCCGAAGGCAACTGCGTCGCGGCTGCGCGCAAGGCCAACCTGGTGCCCTCCTGGGAAGACGGGCTGCACCTGAGCCCTGGCCGCCCGGAGGACCTGGCCGTGCTCCAGACGCCCTTCGGAAAGCTGGCGACCCTCATCGGTTATGACGGCTTCGCCCAGCCGCATACCCGCGACGAGCCCTGGTTCGCCCCCTGCGCGCAATACCTCGACGCCATGCGAGTGGATGTCCTCGCCCATCCCGCCATCCACGCCGGGCCATGGGCACGCTCTGCCCAAGGCGAGCGCTGGCGACACGAAGGCCTGCCCGCGCAGCTCCGCACGCTCCGGAACGTGCGCTACGTGGTGAGCGCGCAGCAGGTGGGCAGTCTGCTCGGCGGCACCTTCGAAGCCGCCTCACACATCCTGGAGCGCACGGCCTCCGGCGACGTGCGCGTGCTCGCCCAGGCCCAGACGACGCAGGAGGAGGACGTGGTGCACGCCATCGTCCCCACCGCGGCACACGGCACGCCTTAGTCGCCGAGCTTCTTCTTCAGCAGCTCGTTGACCAGGGCGGGGTTGCCCTTGCCCTTCATGGCCCGCATCACCTGGCCCACGAAGAAACCGAACACCTGCTTCTTGCCGGCGCGGTACTTCTCAATCTCCCCCGCGTTCTTCGCGAGGATGTCGTCCACCACCGCCTCGATGGCGCCGGTGTCGCTCACCTGGGCCAGGCCCTTCTCCGCGATGATGTCCGCGGGCGCCTTGCCCGTGCGGAACATCTCCCCGAGCACATCCTTGCCCGCGTTGGCGGACACCATGCCCTGGTCGACAGCGCCCAGCAGCTCCCCCAGCTGTGCTGGCGTGAAGCGCAGCGCGGACAGCGGCGTACCCTCTTCCTTCAGCAGGCGCATCAGCTCTCCGAGGAACCAGTTGGAGAGTTTCTTGTAGTCCTTGTAGTGCCCGGCGCAGGCCTCGAAGTAGTCGGCCAGCGGACGCTCGGCGGTGAGGATGCGGGCGTCATACGCGGGCAGTCCGTACTGGCTGGTGAAGCGCTGGAGCTTCGCGCGCGGCAGCTCTGGCAGCGCCTTCGCCGCGGCGGCGATGGCCTCCGCGCTCACGTGCAGCGGCGGCAGGTCCGGCTCCGGGAAGTACCGGTAGTCGTGCGCCTCCTCCTTGCTGCGCATGGAGCGGGTGACGCCCTTGTTCACGTCCCACAGGCGCGTCTCCTGCACCACCTTGCCACCCGACTCGATGACGTCCACCTGCCGGGCAATCTCGTACTCGATGGCCTGCTTGAGGAAGCGGAACGAGTTGAGGTTCTTCAGCTCGCAGCGCTGGCCAAACGTGGTGGAGCCCTTCGGCATCACCGACACGTTGGCATCGCAGCGGAAGCTCCCCTCCTCCAGGTTGCCGTCGTTGACGCCCAGGTAGACGAGCACGTCCCGCATCGCCTTGAGGTACTCCACCGCCTCGTCCGCGTCGCGCAGGTCCGGCTGGCTGACGATTTCGAGCAGCGGCACCCCCGCGCGGTTGAGGTCCACCAGGCTCTGGCCCCCACCGGCGTCATGCACGCTCTTGCCCGCGTCCTCTTCCATGTGGATGCGGAGGATGCGGATGGCCTTCTCGCCCTGCGGCGTGTCGATGACGAGCCGCCCGTGCTCGCAGATGGGCTGGTCGAACTGCGTAATCTGATAGCCCTTGGGCAGGTCCGGATAGAAGTAGTTCTTCCGACTCCACACGCTCGTCGGGCGGATGGTGCACTCCAGCGCCAGCCCCGTGCGCACGGCGAACTCCGCCACGCGCTGGTTGAGCACCGGCAGCACACCGGGCATGCCCAGGCACACCGGACAGGTGTTGCGGTTGGGCTCGGCGCCGAACGCGGTGGAGCAGCCACAGAAAATCTTGGACTGCGTGAGGAGCTGCGCGTGGACCTCGAGGCCGATGACGGGCTGGAAATCGCTCACGGGCATGGCGGTGTCACCAGGGCGGACGCTCGAGGGCCCTACAGGGGCGCGGAGCGGCGGAAGAAGTCGTGCTCGCGCTCGTAGGCGCGGGCAATGCGCAGCAGGCCAGCCTCGTCGAAGGGCCGCCCCAGAATCTGCAGGCCCACGGGCAAGCCCGCCTTCGTGAAGCCGCAGGGCACCGACAGGCCGGGCAGGCCCGCCAGGTTGCAAGGCAGCGTGTAGATGTCCATGAGGTACATGGACAGCGGGTCCTCGACCTTCTCACCCAGCTTGAAGGCCGGCACCGGCGAGGTGGGCGACAGCAGCGCGTCCACCTGCTGGAAGGCCCGCGTGAAGTCCTCGCGGATGAGCGTGCGAACCTTCTGCGCACGCAGGTAGTGGGCGTCGTAGTAGCCGGAGGACAGCGCGAAGGTCCCCAGCATGATGCGGCGCTTCACCTCCGCGCCGAAGCCCTGCTCCCGCGTCAGCGCGTACACGTCCCGCAGGCTGCGCGCGTCCTTCGCCCGCAGGCCGAAGCGCACGCCATCGTAGCGAGCCAGGTTGCTGGACGCCTCCGCGGGCGCGATGAGGTAGTACGTCGCCAGCGCGTACTTCGTGTGGGGCAGCGACACGTCCACCAGCGTCGCGCCCAGACGCTCGTACTCGCGCAGGGCCTCGCGCACCGCGGCCTCCACCTCCGGGTCCATGCCCTCGGTGAAGTACTCGCGCGGAACGCCCAGCTTCAGGCCCCGCACGCCGGCCTCCAGGTCCGCCGAATAATCCGGCACGGGCGCGTCCGCGGACGTGGCGTCCTGCGCGTCCGGCCGCGCAATCACCTGGAGCAGCGCCGCCGCGTCCGCCACCGTGCGCGTCATGGGGCCCGGCTGGTCCAGCGACGAGGCGAAGGCGATGACGCCAAAGCGCGACACCCGGCCGTAGGTGGGCTTCAGCCCCACGGTGTTGGTGAGCGCCGCGGGCTGGCGGATGGAGCCGCCCGTGTCCGTTCCCAGCGCGCCGAACACCTCGCGCGCGGCCACCGCCGCCGCCGAGCCACCAGACGAGCCGCCCGGCGTGCGCGACACATCCCACGGGTTGTGGCTGGGGAAGAAGGCGCTGGATTCGTTGGATGAGCCC
The DNA here is from genome assembly GCF_006518205.1 of Myxococcus sp. CA005. NCBI lineage: Bacteria > Pseudomonadati > Myxococcota > Myxococcia > Myxococcales > Myxococcaceae > Myxococcus > Myxococcus sp. CA005. The sequence continues at coordinate 21,511 of NZ_SRLV01000060.1, forward strand.
ATCGCGAACTCATCCATGTTCAGCTTGCCCACCAGCGGCAGGCCCGCCTCCTTCAGCAGGCGCACCACCGTGGCGTCATAGGGCGGAACGAAGCCCTCCAGGATGCGCGAGCCGGCGGTGGTCTCCACGCCCTCGGTGAGGAAGATGTCCTTGAGCCCCAACGGCACGCCGTCCAGGGCGCTGGCGGGACTGCCCGACTTGCGGCGCGCGTCACTGGCGCGAGCGGCGGCCAGGGCACCGGCTTCATCCACGCGCAAGAAGGCGCGCACCTTCGGGTCCACCTGCTGGATGCGCGCCAGGCTCGCGCGGGTGGCCTCCTCGGAGGAGGCCTCTCCCGCGGCCAGCTTCGCGGCCAGCTCCAGCATCGTGAGGTCCGTGAGCTGCATGGCGTGGAACCTCCGGGGCTACTCGATGATTTTCGGCACGGCGAAGGACGTGTCCGACTTCGCCGGCGCGTTGGCCAGGGACTTCTCTGGCGGCAGGGACGGCCGCGTCACGTCCTCACGCAACCGTGAGGACGTGAGCGTGGCGTGGGAAGTGGGCTCCACGGCCTCCACGTCGAGCGACTGGAGCTGCTCCACCGCGTCCAGCACCGCGGACAGCTGGGTGGTGAAGCGCTGCTCCTCTTCCGGAGTCAGCGACAGCCGCGCCAGTGTGGCCACATGGCGCACCTGCTCGAGCGTGAGCGCCACGGCGGCCTACTTCTTCTTGAAGAGGTTGAGGATGGCCCCCATCACCTTGCCACTGCCCTCGTGGCCGTGCTGGGCGACCAGCTGGTCCAGCTCCCCGGCGTCCAGGAAGATGCCGTGGCAGTTGAAGCAGGTCTCGATTTCGACATTCCCCTGCTTCAGCGTCTGGAGGTCCATGCCGCACTTGGGGCACTTCATCCAGTGGAGCTTCTTGAGCTCCTCGCGCTGCTGCGCCGCGCTCGCCGCGGCCTGCTCCAGAGCCAGCTTGCGCTTCTTCTCAATCTCCTCCCGGGCGAAGTACTCCTCCTCGGTGGATGACGGCTTGTCGGTACGGGCGTCGGCCATGTGATGTTCCTCCACGAAGTCCCGCCGCCGCGCGGCATGCGCGCCCGGGCGGCGATGTTGGGCGGCACCATACCCCCTCTGGGGAGGGGTGCAGCCGAAATGTAGGTTCCCCGTCCTGAGCTGGAAAATTGACCGGTCCCCCGCCCTCCCTACACTCGCTGCGGGCATTGCTACAGCCCGCTACGCGGCTGAGACGCGCAGAGGGAAGACGGACATGACGGCGAAGAAGGGTCGGGCGGAGAAGGCGGTCTTGTCCCGGCAGGAAATCGCGACGCGCCGCAGGGCGCTGGCGGACAAGCGGATGAAGGCCGGCAAGGGCGGTGACGTCACCACCCGAGCCATCACCGGCGTGTTCCTGCTGGCGGCGTCGTTGATTGCCCTGCTGGCGGTGGCCACTTTCGACGCGAAGGACCGGGTGGGCCCGGGCTTCAACAACGCGGTGGGCCCCATGGGGCACCTCATCGCGGAGTCCCTGCGCGGCTTGCTGGGCGTGTGCGCCTACCTCATCCCGGCGGGTGGCATCTACACGGCCATGGTGCTCTTCGTGGGCAGCCGCGACCGGAAGCGAGGACCGCAAATCATCAGCCTGGCGCTGCTGACGGTCAGCGTGTCCGTGCTGGCGCAGTTGATGTTCGCCGGTGACAAGGGCTGGGCGCACCCACCGGGTGGCGCGCTGGGCGCCAGCCTGGGCGGCATCATGTCCGGCCTGTTCTCCACGGTGGGCACCGTCATCCTGGTGACAGCCATCAGCGCGGCCGCCCTCATCGTGGGCACCCAGTACACCTTCCTCAAGCTGTGCTCGCTGGCGTGGGCCGGGCTCTGCGTGGTGGGCCGCCGCGTCCAGGAGTCCGCCAGCGTGTTCTGGGAGGCTCAGAAGGTGGCCTACCAGGAGCGCCAGGAACGCGCCGCCGAGGAGAAGCTCGAGGAGGCCGCCTTCCTCGCGCAGCTCGAGGCCGACGAGGAAGAGCTCGCCGAAGCCGAGCGCCTGGCCGAAGAGGCAGAGGCCGCCGAGGCCGAAGCGATGGCGGAGGAGGCCTTCCGGCTGTCGAAGCAGCAGGAGAAGGAGCAGGCCATCGCCGCGAAGCTGGCGCTCAAGGAGTCCCGCGAGCGCGAGAAGGCGGAGAAGCTGCGCGCGAAGCTGGCGGACTTCGGCATCGTCGGCGAGGTGGTGGAGATTCGCCCCGGCCCCGTCGTCACCATGTACGAGTTCCTCCCGGGCCCCGGCATCAAGGTGAGCAAGATTGCCGCGCTCGCGGACGACCTCGCCATGGCCATGGAGGCCATGCGCGTGCGCATCGTCGCCCCCATCCCCGGCAAGGGCGTGGTGGGCATCGAGGTGCCGAACAGGGACCGTGAAACCGTCTACCTCAAGGAGATTGCCGAGCAGGACGCCTTCAACAAGGGCGCCAGCAAGCTGACCATGTGCGTGGGCAAGGACATCGAGGGCATGCCGTACGTCCTCGACCTGGCCAAGGCGCCCCACCTGCTCATCGCCGGCACCACCGGGTCCGGTAAGTCGGTGGCGGTGAACTCCATGATCATGAGCATCCTCCTCAAGGCCACGCCCGAGGAGGTCCGCTTCATCATGGTGGACCCGAAGATGCTGGAGCTCTCCGTCTACGAGGGCATCCCCCACCTGCTGCTGCCGGTGGTGACGGACCCGAAGAAGGCGGCGCTCGCGCTGCGCTGGGCCGTGGAGGAGATGGAGCGCCGCTACCAGATGCTGTCCGAGGCGGGCGTGCGCAACATCGCCGGCTTCAACAAGCTGGTGGAGAGCACCGCGGTGGAGGTGAAGACGACCACCGAGTCCGCGCCGAAGAAGAAGGCGAAGCCGAAGAACGTGCTCGTGCTCGATGGCGAGAGCCCCAAGTCCTCCATGCCCGCGGGCGGTGAGAGCCTGGGCGTCGCCGCACCCCGGGACGACGAGGACGACATGCTCGACGCGCAGGCGCCCGAGGAAGCCGAGGCTCCGGAGCTGGAGGACGAGTCCGAGGACACCGAGGCGATGGAGGCCAGCGAGTCCACCGAGCCGGAGAAGAAGCAGCTCAAGAAGCTGCCCTACATCGTGGTCATCATCGACGAGCTCGCCGACCTGATGATGGTGGCCAGCCGCGAGGTGGAGACCTACGTCGCTCGCCTGGCGCAGATGGCCCGCGCGGCCGGCATCCACCTGATGGTCGCCACGCAGCGCCCGTCCACGGACGTCGTCACCGGCGTCATCAAGGCCAACTTCCCCACGCGCGTCAGCTTCATGCTGCGCTCGAAGCCGGACTCGATGACGATTCTGGGCACGGTCGGTGCGGAGGCCCTGCTGGGCATGGGCGACATGCTCATCATGCCGCCCACCAGCGCGCACCTGCAGCGCGTGCACGGCGCCTTCGTGTCGGAGAACGAAATCAAGAAGGCGGTGGACCACCTCAAGGCCCAGGGCAAGCCCGTCTACGACGACTCCATCCTCAAGCCGCGCGACGAGGACGTGGAAGGTGGCGGCGAGGAGGACGAGCTGTCCGACGAGCTGTACGACCAGGCGCTCGCGACGGTCAGCGAGATGCGGGCCGTCTCCATCTCCATGCTCCAGCGCAAGATGCGCATCGGCTACAACCGCGCGGCCCGCATGATTGAGCGGATGGAGCGCGACGGGGTGGTGGGCGCGGCGGACGGCGCCAAGCCCCGCGAGGTGCTCATCCGGGGCCTGGGCGACATGCCCGGCGCCGGGGCCATGTAAGGCCCACGTGGCCGCCGTCTCCCGGATGGGATGGGAGGCGGTGGCCCTGGCGGTTCCACTTCACGGGGGCGTCCTGGCTCGGCCCGGACGCCCTCGCTGTTTTCCACCGGGGCGTGCCCATGATTGTCGCCATCGCCCGCTTCCGGCCAGCCCCCGAGGAAGCGGACCGCCTGGTCGCCCGCTTCCAGGCGCGCACGCGGGCGGTGGACGGATACCCGGGCTTCCTGGGGCTGGAGGAGCTGCGCTCCTTCGAACGGCCGCCGGAGCTGATGCTGGTGACGCGCTGGCGGGACAAGGCCTCCATGCGGGCCTACTTTCAGTCCGAGGACTTCCAGCGGGCGCGGGAGGCGAGCGCCCAGCAGGAGGACGCCACCTTCGCCCTCTACGAGGCGGTGGGCACATGAAACGCGATGCCGGTTCCCAAGCGGCCCGGTGTCGTCTATGGGCGGAATCCCATGGCTGAACGCATTGCCCTTTTCGCCACCGCCGCTCGCGGCACCGAGGACCTCCTGGCCGACGAGCTGAAGGAGCTCGGCGCCCGCCGCATCCGCCAGGACCGCGGCGGTGTCCGCTTCATGGCCACGCTCGACGAGGCGCTCATGGTGGCGCTCTGGTCCCGCATCGCCATGCGCGTGCTCTACCCGCTGGGCGCCTTCGAGGCCCGGGGCGCGGAAGGCCTGTACGAAGCCGCCGCCAGCATCCCCTGGGAGGAGCACCTCACCCCCGAACACACCTTCGCGGTGGATGCCACGCTGAAGGACAGCGAGCACAGCCACTCCGGCTTCGTGGCCCTCAAGGTGAAAGACGCCATCGTCGACCGGATGCGCGACACGAAGGGCGCCCGGCCGGACGTGAATACGAGGGACCCGGACATCCGCGTGGTGGCGCACCTCGCCCGTGAAACGCTGTCCCTGTCCCTGGATTTGTGCGGCGAGCCGCTGCACCGCCGGGGCTACCGCGTGCGCCCCACGCCCGCCCCGCTGAAGGAGACGCTGGCCGCGGCGGTGCTTCGCGCGGCGAACTACACGGGGACGGAGGGCCTGGTGGACCCGATGTGCGGCTCCGGCACGTTGCTCATCGAGGCAGGCCTCATCGCCCGCCGGCGCGCGCCCGGGCTCAACCGGGACTTCGCGGTGGAGCGCTGGCCGGAGCTGGGCACCCGGGCCCGCGAGCTGCTCGCGGACATGCGCGCGGATGCCCGCCGCAACGAGCGGAAGGTGGAAGTACCGCTGCTCGGCTTCGACAAGGACCCGGAGGCGCTGGAGGCCGCCAGCCGCAACGTGCGCGCCGCGCGACTGACGGAGGAAATCCAGCTGGCCGAGGGTGACGCGACCCGGCTGCCGCCGCTGCCGGAGACAGGCGGATTGATCGTCACCAACCCGCCCTACGGCGACCGGCTCGGCACGGGCGGCCAGAAGGGCATGAAGAGCTTCTACTTCAAGCTGGGCGAGTCGCTGCGCGTGCCGGGCTGGCGCGTGTGGGTCATCTGCGGCAACCCCGCCTTCGAGAGCGCCTTCCACGCGCGCCCCTCCGCGAAGCGGGACCTCTGGAACGGCCCCATCGCCTGCTCGCTGCTGGGCTACCGTCCTCCAGACGGCGGCAGCGCTCGGGGTGACACCGGGAACGGCTCAGAAGCGCCGCTCGGTGCGCCGCGCCAGCCGGAGGATGTTGCCCCGGTGCGTCCACAGCATGAGGGCGAAGAGGAGGGCTGAGAGTCCCGCGTACTCCACGGCCCGCGCGGTGAGCGCCGACGTGCCCACCGCCGTGGCCCCCGCCGCCAGCGAGCCCAGCGAGCTCACGCGCGACACGGCGAAGACGGCGACGTACACCAGCGCGGCCGCCAGCGCGGCCTGGGGCACCAGCACCAGCAGCACGCCCAGCGCCGTGGCCACGCCCTTGCCGCCCTGGAGCTTGAGCCACACCGGGTAGATGTGGCCCAGCACCGCGGCCAGCCCCACCGCCACATGCACGGTGGGCGCATCCGGCAACAGGCGCACCGCCAGGACCACGGGCAGCGCGCCCTTGATGGCATCCAGCAGCAACACCACCGCGCCCAGCTTCTTGCCCGCCACGCGCGTGACGTTGGTGGCGCCGATGTTCCCGCTACCGCCGGTGCGCACGTCCACCCCGCGCAGCCACCGCGTCAGCAACACACCGAAGGGAATGGAGCCGGCGAGGTAGCCCAGCAGGACGAGCGCGGAAGTCACGACGCAGAGGCTACAGCAGCAGGTGGGGGAAGCGCGTCTTCACCACCACGTAGGCGTAATTGACCAGGATGATGATGGGCGTCACGACGCCCAGGACGCTCCACTCGCGGGGGGAGAGTTCCACCTGGGGGATGGGCATCGCGAACACCAGGTGCAGCACCATGACCACCGCCGCCAGCGCGAACACGATGGCCGCCACCGTTCCCAGGGGGTTGGCCTCCCAGGCGCCGGCGAAGTTGAGGTGGGACACCCGGTCGGCCACGCGCGTCAGACCGCAGCCGAGGCAGGGCCACCCGGTCTGCTCCCTGAGCACACAGCCCCAGAAGGGGATGATGCGGGCCACCGGGATGTAGCGCGCCACGAGCAGCCCCACCACGCCGGCGAGCCCCATGGCGTCCACGGTGCTGAAACGGCGGTTGCGGGGAGGGATGACGACCTTCAAGCGCACCTCCTCAGCGTGTGCGAATGGATGGACTTTAGTACGGGGGTCGCCTTGCCGGAGCAAAGACTTTTGGCTAAGCGGACGGGGTATGAACACGCTCCGCACGTCCCTGATGCTGCTGGTCGCCGTTCCCCTGGTTGCCGCTGCGGGTGACAAGTCGTCCGCCAAGGCGGGCAAGGCCGCCGAGGCCGACTGCCACCACCCGCCCGCTCCGCAGGCGCAGACCGCGCCCAAGGCCGAAGGCGCGCCCGATGGCTGGAAGCTCACCCGCGGCGAGCCCCTCAAGGGCGCCAAGGCGGTGAAGCTCGCGGACGTGCTGGCCAAGCCGCAGGCTCATGACGGCAAGACGGTGCTGCTCGAGGGGCAGGTGCGCAAGGCGTGTGAGCGCAAGGGCTGCTGGATGGAGCTGGCGGCGAACGGCCAGGACAAGGGCCCGGGCGTGCGCGTGACGTTCAAGGACTACGGCTTCTTCGTCCCCCTGGACTCCGCGGGCGCGCAGGCGCGTGTGGAAGGCGTGCTGAAGGTGGCCGAGCTGACCGACAGCCGCGCCCAGCACTACGAGTCGGAGGGCGCCATCGTCCCCCGCGGCGCCGATGGCAAGCCGCGTGAGGTGCAGTTGGTGGCCACGGGCGTCGAACTGCGCCGCTGAGACGACATGGCACGAAGCTTCAGCATGCGCGGCGTGCAGAGCGCGGCGGACCGCGCCGTGCAGCACGCCCGCGCATGGATGTTGGAGACGGAGCCGGGCTCGCGCGTGCATGACGTGCAGTTGGACCCGCGCTTCCAGCACCGGGGTGTGGACCTGCTCTGGGAGCTCCCCTCGGGAGAGGTGCGCGGCATCGAGGTGAAGGGCGACCGCAACGCCACCCGCCGCCGCTACTTCTTCGAGTTGGTGTCCAACCTGGAGAAGGACACCCCGGGCTGCTTCCTCTACAGCGGTGCGGACCTGCTGGTGTACGTCTTCCTCTCGCAGGGAGAGCTGCACGTCGTGCCCATGAAGGCGGCGCGCGAGTGGTTCCTTCCCCGGGCGAAGGAGTACCCGCTCAAGCACGCCTTCACGCAGACGGGCGCCATCCGCTACACCACCGTGGGCGCCGTGGTTTCCGTGCGAGACGTGGCGGAAGGTGTCCCCGGCGTGCTTCGCGTTCCGCTGAAGCGCCGGGGTGGCGCGAAGGACGTGGAGGAAGAGGTGCCGCCCACCTCCGAATCTCCTCAGGGACAGGAGTCGAACGGCTAGGACGAAGGGGTGGAAGCGCGGCTCCCTGGCACCCTCTTTCCTGGGCGCGGAGCCGCGGACGGGCCCCTCTTCCCACGGGCTGTGACAGGAGGCCACGCAGGCCCCCTGTCACGCGCGTGCCTCAGTGACGGTGACGGCGGTGGCCGGGGTGAATCTTGTCGTGGGCCGCCTCCAGGCGCTCGGAGATGCCCATCAGCTCCAGCAGCGACTCGCGGTCGTTCTGCGCCTTGTAGACGTGCTCCAGGCGGGGGACGAGGTCCAGCGCGAGGTGCAGGTCACCGCCATTCTCCGCCGCCGCGAGCAGCGTGCGGGCCGCGGCCGCCGCCTGACCGTGCGCCTTGATGTGGATGAGGCCGTCCACCGCCAGCAGGCGTGCGATGGGGGAGCGCTCGGTGTCCTCGGTGAGCTTCACCATGTCCTCGGTGGCGGGCTGCAGCTCGCCCTTCGCCGCGCGGACGATGGCCCGCGAGATTCCACGGCGGTCCGGCAGGAGGAACTCCTCCAGGTCCGCGAAAGACTCCGCGTGGCCCACGTGGCCCGACGACGCCAGCGCCTCCGCGAGGCTGTCGAAGATTTCGGCCTGCTTCTCCGTGAAGGGCGCCAGCGCCTCGCGCATGAAGCGCTCCTGCGGCGCACCCTTCTCGTCGAGCGGCATCTTCGCGCGCACCGCGTTCATCTTCTCGAAGGCGGCGTCCACCGCCGCGTCCTGCCGCCCACCCAACAGGAACGACAGTTGCTGCATCAGGTTCGCCAGCGTGTCGGCCATCTCCATGGGCGCCACGCGGTCCGGCAGCCAGCGGCTCCACAGCTCCACTGCCGCCGCCACAGCGAAGTCCTTGAAGGGGCCGGTGCCCTTCCACTGCGGCCGCCACTGCTGGGCAATGCCCAGCGGGAAGGCCGTCTCCGCCAGCTTGCGGAAGTCGTCCTCGCCCACGGCAATGCCGTAATGGCCGAGCGTCCCGAGCAGGGCCTCCGTCGAGTACTCCTTCAGGCCCTTCTGCTGCCACGACTTGTCCACTCGCTGCGTGCTCACCTGGATCTCCGCTGCCCTGGACGCCGGCCATCGGCGCGCCAAGCGGCCTTCTAGCGGAAGCCGGGGCGGACGTGCACCACCACGTGCAATCCCACGTCAGGCGGCGGACGCCGGGGGCGCGGTCCTCGGCACGGTGGGCCACAGGACGGGGTTGCGCCGACCGTCCTCCACCCGCCGGGCCAGGTACGGCTCACACTCCCGGGCGTCGAAGGCCCGCTTCCAGGCCGCGAAGTTCCCTCCGGCCTTCCAGGCATCCATGGCCGCCAGCCCCGCCTCCGGACCGCACTGGGCCAGCATGTACTCCACCCAGGCCCAACGCGCGGACGTCGGGCGCACCTCGGCGCGCCCCCGGAGCCCCTTGCGCAGTCGCTCCAGCCGCCCCTCCACCTCGCGAATGCCCATGAAGGGAGCGCCATCCAACGGCGTGTTGCGCTTGGCCACGAAAGGCGCCACGCCCAGCGCCACCGGTAGGATGCGGGACAGCTCGCTGGTGAAGCGGATGAGCTCGTCGATGTCCGCGTCCTCTTCGGTCGGCAGACCCACGACGTTGTACACCTTGAGCTGCTTCATCCCCGCCGTACGAGCGAAGGTCGCGGCCCGGACAATCTGTTCCTCCGAGTGCTTCCGGTCCACCATGTCCCGCAGGCGCTGTGACGGACCGTCCGCCGCCACCGTGAGGTTGGTGGCCCCTCCGCGCCGGAGCTGATCCACCAGCTCCTGGGTCAGCCGGTCCGCGCGCAGGGAGGACACCCCCACCTCACGGCCGGACTCCACAATCGTCCGGAGCAACTCGACGATGCGCGGATGGTCCGTCACCGCCGCGCCCACCAGCCCCACCCGGCGGGCATGCTCCGGAATCAGGGACAGGATCCGCTCCGGCGGCACCGTGCGCATGCCCCCGTTCGTGGTGCGCCGCATGACGCAGTAATGGCAGCCCCGGGAGCAGCCCCGCTCCGGCTCGATGAGGAACATCGAGCGCAGCTCGGTGTTCGGTGTCACGATTTGCGACCGAGCAGGCAGCCGTGAATCCGTGGCCTTGGCCACGTGGTACCGCGCTCCGCCCCGCCCGGGCACGCGGAAGCCCGGGATGCGCGCCAGGTGCGCCAGGAGGGCCTCGCGCTCCATGGTCGCCGCGGCCTCCACCAGCAGGTGGATCAAATCCTCCGCCTCGCCCTGGACGAGCACGTCCACGAAGGGCTCCAGCGGATCCGGGTTGGAGAACGTCAACGGCCCGCCGCCCACCACGAGCGGATAGCGGCCATCCTGGCGCTCCTCCGCCAGGAGCGGGATGCCCGTCAGCTCCAACATGGAGAAGAGCCCCGTCAGCTCCAGCTCATAGGCCACGGAGAAGGCCAGCATGTCGAAGTCGGCGACAGGGACCTGGGACTCCCAGGTGAAGAGCGGCGTCCGGGTGCGCTTGAAGGCGTCCACGTCATCCGGAAGGAAGACGCGCTCGGCCGTCGCGCCAGGATGCTCGTGGATTTCACGGTAGATGGCCTGGTAGCCGAGCGAGCTCATGCCCACGTGGTAGGGGCTGGGGTAGCAGAGGGCCACCCGGTAGGGCGCCGCCTTGTGCAGCGTGCCCTGTTCGTCCGCTAGCAAGCTGCGAACGCGCTCGATGAGTGAGTAACGGCCCTCCATGTGTCTCCAGTACAGGTCCAGCCTTTTAAACACCGCGGCCCCGGTCAGCCACTCCCATGTGGGGAGAGACCGCCGGGGCCGAGGTGCGCCACCCAGGTGGGGTGGCGCGGTTCAGCAGACGACTTGTTCGACTACTTGAACGACGGGATGTCACCCGCCGGCACGCAGTAGCCCGTGGTTCCAGTCGCGCTGGTCGGCTGGCACACCACGGCGAATTCCGGGTTCAGGCCGGACCCCACACCGCAGTTCTCTGCGGGCTCCGTCGAGGCGGTATCGCACGGTGCGGGCGGCCACACAGCGCGCATCACGTAGGACGAAGTGCAACCATTGCTGGTGTACTTGAGCTCGCCCGTGAACTGGGTTCCCGGCGCCACAGCCGCCGAGTACACGCGAACATTAGTGAACTCGTAGCGGATGGTGTTCGCCGCCGCAGTATCCGAGGCCGCCACGTTGACGAACGCAGGAGCGAAGTCGTTCGCGTGGCAGAAGCCATGGTCCTTGGGTTCGGTGTCCAGAGAACCGAGCGAAGTCTGATCCGCCGACGTGGTCGTCGTGTCAGCAATCGCGCGGCTCGCCAGAGTCGCGGGACGAAGTGCGAGCTGCGCGGCCCCCGTCTCCGGGTTCACGTACTTGTAGACACCCATCAACTCCACGAGCGGCGCAGTCGTGGTGCACTCGTCGCCATTCGCGTCCTTGGGGGAATCCACGACGTCGTACTTCACCGCCCAGCTGGGCGACTCCTGCACGAAGCAGTTGGTCTCAGGTTGTTCGAAGTTGCAGCCCGTCAGCAGGCTTCCCGCGCCCACGAGAACCAACGCAGTATTGACGATGTTCTTGGTCATGTGACTGATGTTCCGATTCCGTGACTGGGCCTGGGATTAGAACGTGTACCGGATGCCGAAGCGGACCTGACGGGGCGCCTGGTACGAGAGCGGGTTCTTGAAGTTCTTGTTCACGTCGCCGTCGACACTGCCGAAGGGCTCGTCACGCGGCGCCTGGTCCTGGAACTCCACGCGGCCCGGGAGGTTCTCCAGGTCCGCAGGCGTGCCACCCGGGATGGGCTTGATGTCGCGCAGGGTGTACGTCTGGTCGACCGTGTTCACGCCCTGGAAGTTGAAGAGGTTGAACACGTCCAGGGTGAACGACACCACGCTGTCCTTGCTGACGCGGTAGTTCACGCCAATGTTGGAGTCGATGGTGTTGATCCACGGCGTACGGCCGCCAGCGCCACGGGGGAGGACGAAGGACTCGTCCTGGAGGTAGGCCCAGTGGCTACCCCAGTAGTTGATCGGCGTACCAGAGCTACCGCGGTAGGAGACACCCACGCTCGCCGACAGGGCGTTCGAGATGTTGAACTCCTTCGCACCGAAGACCTTGATCTGGTGCGTGCGGTCGAACGGCAGCAGACCCGTGCGGTTCTCCAGGAGCTCGATGAGGTCGAAGTCCGAGAGGATGTTCGGGTCGAGCTGGCCCGTCTCAGGACGGAACAGACCAGGATAGTTACCGTACAGGCGCGACCAGGTGTAGTTGGCCTGGGCGAGCCAGCCGTCGGCGAACGTACGGTTCAGGTAGACGGTGACGTTGTCGTAGTTACGAACCGGCGTCGGGAACTCACCGGCGAAGCCGCTGCCGGGGTTACCGAGGAAGTACGTGTTGCCGTCGTCGCGGCTCATGTCCTCGATGACCGAGTTCATGTCCTTGTGCGTGTAGCTCGCACCCAGGCGGGTGTTCGCCAGCACTTCGTACTCGGCGCCGACCACGATTTCGTCAGAGGACTGGGCCTTGATGTCCGGGTCGACCGGCGTCCCGCCAACCGTGCCGCCCGTGTAGAAGCGGTTCACGTTGCGGCTGCTCTCCGGAATGGCAAGCAGGTTCGAGTCGGTGTTGCACGTAGCCTGCTGGCTCTCGAAGCTGGACGGGTCGCACGAGGTCGCCGTGCCCTGGCCCGGCTCCGCGAGGGAGCGACGCGCGGAGATGCGGTTCTCACCCGGGAACGCGCGGTCCATCAGGTTGAGCGGGACCTGCTCGTAGTAACGAGCGAAGTTCACGAACACCTTCGCGCGGCCGTTGGCGAACGGGTCGACGATGGCGCCGATACGCGGCGACCACTGATTGCCGAGCAGCAGCGAGAGGTCGCCATTGCCGCCGTAGAGCGCCTGCACGTCGTAGCGGACGCCCAGGTTCAGAGTCACCCGGTTCGCGATGGACCAGGAGTCCTGGAGGAAGCCACCGACCGTGGTGCTGGTCGTCTTGGCAACCTGGGTGAACTGCGTCACCGCAGAGTCAGGACCGGTCTGATACCCGTAGCGACGCGCATCGTGCACGGCGGGGCCCTGGCCAGCAACCCCGTAGTTCGAACCCTCCTGGAAGAACACGCCGCCGCCGTACGCCTTCACCTGGTCGAACGACAGCAACTCGACGTCCACGCCTGCCTTGAACACGTGGGTGCCCAGCGCGTTCAGCAGGTAGGTGGCCTTCGCGTTGGCCTGGTAGCGATCCAGCGTCTGGTCGCTCATGAAGCCAGGGCCACCCACCCCGTAGCCCGTCACCGGGCAGCGGAGCAGTTGCTCTTCCGGCGTGCTGCCGCAGGCACCCTCCTGCCCTTCGGGCAGGGCTTCGAACAGGGTCAGCGCGCGCGGGGTGGTGTACACCATCCGCGAGTAGCCAGCCAGGCCCGTGCGATCGCCCAGGTTGCTGCCGTCACCCGGCAGGGTGGACGCGGTCTGGTGGAACCAGCCGAGGTTCGCATCAACGAGGACCTTCTTGTCCGCGAAGGCACCGGCGTACTTCAGGGCCAGAGACGTCGTGTTGGCCTTCGTCTCCGTAAGACCGAAGTCACCCGGACGGGTAGCCAGCACGCCCGGCAGGCCTCCCGACTGGGGATTGACGCTCAGCTTCCCAAGGCCACCCGTCGAGGTCGGCGTACCGTTCAGGGCGAACGACACGTTGTGGTCCTGGTTGATGAGGTACGTCAACTTACCCATGTACTGAATGGTACGGGAGTCGGCGTAGTACTTCCTGGCGGAACCGGGGATCGCGTCCGCGACCGTGAAGTCGGTCTCGTCCTTGATCGTGTTGCCTTCGTCATCGACGCGCAGCGCATTGAGCGTGCGGGTGTGCTGGTAGCGGGTGAACGACGGCGCGAAGCCGGCGAAGAACCACAGCTTGTCCTTGAGGATCGGACCACCGAGGGTGGCGCCGAAGTCGCCCAGGTTCTGCAGCTGGTTCTGGCCGGTGATGACCGTGCCCTCTTCACGAATCTGCTTGCGGGTACCCTCGAGGGTGCCCGGCGTCCAGTTCGCGAACACGGAGCCGTGGAACTCGTTGGAGCCCGACCGGGTGACCGCGTTGATGACGCCGCCGGTGGACCGGCCGAACTCCGGCATGTAACCGCCGGTGATGATGTTCACGTCCTGCACGAACTCGATGCTCAACGGGCTGGCGTTCACGCCGAAGGCCGGGTCGTTCGTGGACAGGCCGTCCACCACGTAGCCGTTCTCAGGCGAGGTCGAGCCGTTGATGGACACGCCGTAGTTGTCGTTCTGGGCGCCAGGCGCGAGCTCGGCCAGGGACTCGAAGGAGCGGGTCGCGCCGCCCTTGCCACCCGGACGCGCAACGGCGATGCGCTTGATGAACTCCTGATCGACGTTCACGCCCATCGTCGTGGAACCCACGTCGATGGTCGGGGGCGCGCCGACGATCTCAACCACCTCACCGAGCGCCTCGGGGAGCAGCTCCACGTTGACGCGGATGGTGCGGTTGAGACGCAGCTGGATGGCCGAACGAGCGTACGGCTTGAACTGCTCCTTCTCGAACCGCAGGGTGTAGTCGCCGGGGGGCAACTGGGGGATGCGGTAGTTACCCTGCGCGTCGGTGACGACCGTCTGCTCACCCTGAAGGTTGGGCGAGGTGGCGGTCACAACGACGTCAGCGGCAGGCTGCCGACTCTGAGCGTCGATCACCGTACCGATGATCGTGCTCGACTGCGCGAAAGCCGCGGATCCGTACAGCAGACCTGCGGCGACAACAACTCCGGTTTCCCGGAGCACTCGGTTCAAGTGCATACCAGACCCCTCCAAGGTGGGCTGCAAGTGAAAATGACCCGGGAAAATATCCGAGGTCGAGCAGTTGTCAATAGACCGTTGCTTTTTGGTAACCAGTGGGGCAATTGCGCGATCACGCCCCGTCCGTCGACCGTGCTTGCTTGAACCTGGAACGCGTTTCTGTATGGTAGCGCGCCCTTTCATCCGGGCGGAGCGTCGCCAATGGGTGTCCACTGGTGAAGAGGAGTCTAGTGCATGTTCGATTCAGTCCTTGACCGTGGTCAGGGGCCCAAGTCGCGATTCGGCGTCGGGGCTACTGTCTCGGTTATCCTCCATGTGGCGCTGTTCGGCCTCTCCATCTGGCTGTCGACGCGACCGCCCGTCGAGGAGGAGAAGGAGATTGAGGTCACGCTGAAGGCGACCATGGCACCGCCTCCGCCGCCCCCTCCTCCTCCACCGCCTCCTGCCTCTTCGAGCAAGCCGAAGACGCAGCCGAAGAAGCCCAAGAAGCCGGACGCCATCGTCCAGCCGAAGGAGATTCCGAAGGAGGTCCCGAAGGAAGTGGAGCCCTCCGAAGAGCCTCCCGCTGAAGAAGAGGCGAGCGAAGAAGTCGTCGAGGGCGGCGTGGAAGGTGGCGTGGTCGGCGGCGTCGTCGGTGGCGTGGTCGGTGGTGTGATTGGCGGCGTGGTCGGCGGCCAGCTTGGCGGGACGGGAACCGACGTGCTTCCGTTCGGTGCGGGCATGACGCGGCCGGAGAAGTTGTCCGGTCCTCAGCCCGAGTACTCTCGTGAGGCGCTCGAGGCTCGCGTCCAGGGAACGATGATCGTGAAGTGCATCGTCACCGTGGAAGGTCGAGTGGAGAACTGCCGGATCATCAAGCCCCTGCCCCACATGGACCGGGCCGTCCTGGACGCGCTGGCGTCGTCGCGCTACAAGCCGGTCACGTTCCAGGGCCGTCCTGTGCAGGTGGACTACACCTTCACCCTGAACTTCAAGCTGCCGCGCTGAGTCCGGGCGCGTCGTCTAGAGGCGTATTGCTGACTACCCCGCGCTCGTGAGGAGGAGCGCTCAACCCAACCATGCAATTCACTCTCGCAGAAATCTGGGATCACACGGGCCTCTTCGCCCGTATGATCATCTTCACCCTGGGCATCATGTCCATCGCCTCGCTGGTCGTGTTGGCGGAGCGCATGATCGTCTTCCGCAAGACGCGGTCTGACAGCCGCAACTTCGCCGCGAAGATGGGTGCCATCCTGGCCAAAGGCGACCTGAACACGGCCGCCAACACCAACCTGGGCAAGGATGTGGGCCACCTGGGCCGGGTGATCAACTCCGGACTGACGGCGTACCGGATCAGCCCGAACAACAAGGACGTGGCGGTGGAGTCGGTGGCGCGCGCGCTGGAGCGTCAGGCGCAGCGTGAGGTCCAGAGCATGAAGCGCGGTCTGGGCCTGCTGGCCACGGTCGGCTCCACGGCGCCGTTCGTCGGTCTGCTCGGCACCACGATGGGTATCGTCAACGCCTTCCAGCTGATGGCGCAGGCGGGCTCCGGTGGTCTCGGCACGATCTCCGCCGGTATCGCCGAGGCGCTCATCACCACGGCCTTCGGTCTGCTCGTGGCCATCCCCGCGGTGATGGCGTACAACTTCCTGCAGGGCTGGGTGGACGCGCGCTCGGTGGACATCTCCGAGTCGTCCAACGAGTTCCTGGACGTGGTTGCCCGCCACCTGGGTGGTGGCGCGCAGTCCTCGAACGCCGCCTGAGCCGTCCCGGGCGAGTCGGGGACGACCCGATGCCCTTCACGGTGACCCTGTCTCCAGCTCTTCTTCGGGGCGCTGGAGGCCCACCGTGAAGGCGGGCACCTCCTTACCAGGAAACAGGTAAAGACATGGGAATGTCAGCAGGCCCCAAGGGGAGCGTCAAGAGCGACATCAACGTCACGCCGCTGGTCGACGTGGTGCTGGTACTCCTCATCATCTTCATGGTCGTCACCCCGATGCTCCAGCGTGGCAAGTCCGTGGAGCTCCCGAAGGCCACCGAGATCGAGAAGGAAGGAAAAGGGAAGGAAGCCGACCCGCTCATCCTCTCCATCACCCCGGACAAGAAGGTGTTCGTGGAGAACGACCAGGTGGATGAGAAAGGGCTCCAGGAGAAGCTCACCGCGGAAATCGAGAAGGATCCAGGCAAGAAGATCCTGCTCAAGGGTGATAACGCGCTCAGCGTTGGTGACGTGCGCAAGGTGCTGGACGTGGCCCGCAAGTCCAAGGCCAAGCAGATCTCCCTGGGCGTCGAGGAGAAGAAGTAATGGCCGGCCGCAAGCAACGACAGTGGGTCAAGCCCCAGGCGCAGCCGAACTCGGAGATCAACGTCACGCCGCTGGTTGACGTGGTGCTGGTGCTCCTCATCATCTTCATGGTCGTCACGCCGCTCCTCGAGA
This sequence comes from Myxococcus sp. CA005, assembly GCF_006518205.1. NCBI lineage: Bacteria > Pseudomonadati > Myxococcota > Myxococcia > Myxococcales > Myxococcaceae > Myxococcus > Myxococcus sp. CA005. Next base: position 38,310 of record NZ_SRLV01000060.1, read on the forward strand.
AGGACATCGTGGTGCGCGTGCCGGACACCGAGGTCGACCAGGAGCCGACGCCTCCCGACCCGAACGACCAGCAGTTGGTGGTCCAGCTCGACAAGGACGGTGGCTACTCCATCAACACGGAGAAGATTGCCCCCGCCGACTACGTGACGCGGCTCAAGCGCATGCTGGCGGCCAAGAAGGCGGACGACAAAGTCGTCTTCTTCATGGCGGATGACGCCACCAACTACGGGCGGCTCATCACTGCGCTGGACGGCGCGAAGACCGCTGGTGCGAAAGTGCTGGGCATGGCCACGGAGCTGCCGCAGAACGCCATCATCCAGGGCACTTCGGTCGATACGCCGACCCCGCCCCCCGCACCCACGCCCTGAAACTCCTCTTCCGGAGCCTACGCTCCGGGTGGGTACGTGGTTCACATCGAGAAGCTCGTCGGCTAGAGTTCACTCCTCATGGCCGACGAGCTTCTCATTTTTGAGCAGACCATCGAAGCCCTGTTCCTGCGGGCACTGCACGGGCGCCTGACGCCTGAGTGCAAGGCACGCCTGCGGCAGGCAGGGCTCGATGTGGATCAGAAGCTCCGGCCAGCCTACACCTTCGACGCGTGGATGACGTTCCTTCGCATCACGTCGGAGGAGCTCTTTCCCCAACTCCCGCTCGAGCAGGGCACCTGGAAGCTGGGTGAGGCCTATATCGAAGGCTTCCGTGAGACGATGCTGGGACGCGCCGTCCTCTCATTGCTTCGCGTGCTGGGGCCCCGCAGGACGCTGATGCGGGCCACACAGAACTTCCGGGCTGGCAACAACTACACGGAATCCAAGCTGCGTGAGCTGGGGCCCACCCAGTTCGAGCTCTGGATGAACGAGGTAGGCCCCTACCCTGCCTTCACCGCGGGCATCATCCACGCGGGGCTGCGGGTGGCCGGTGCGCAGGACATCGTCATCGAGATGTCCGGCTACGACGGCCACGCCTGCGTCTACCGAATCAACTGGAACGAGGCCTCGGTCTCTTCCGGCGTGGCGGGCAGCGGAGACTCCAAGGCCGCCAGGAGGTCAGGGTCCATCAGCTCCCTGTAGATGAACTCCGCCAGCAGGCCCGTCACCATCCAGATGGGCAGGATGTAGAGCGAGGTCATCTGCCAGAGAATGGCGCCGGCATCCGCATAGTACCAGATGCGGTATCCCGTGAGCCGCTCCAGCATGACACCGGAGAAGCCTTCAAAGAGCAGGATGACCACGCCGTACACAGCGGCTCGCAGGCCCGTGTGCTGGTACAGCATCCAGCGGTAGAGCGGCTCGATGAAGAAGAAGCACGCCACACCGTAGATGACGAACATCCACAGCGAGCACTGTCCATACGCCGTGGAGATGGGCGTATCCCAGATGGCGTTGAGCCCCAACCGGTCGTCCACGCGCCATTGAAAGCGGAAGAGCGCCTCCAGCAACGGCACGTGCTGGGCGATGCGCACCAGGTTGTAGAAGAAGATTTCGGCGCTGAGCCCCACCATGCCGTAGAGGCAGAAGCGGAACACGGCGAACGCCACCTTCATCCGTTGGCCCCGCTTGATGTCCGCCCTGCGGATACGAACCTGCCGGCGCTGACGAACGTCCCCCGATTCCACTGCGGCCTCTGCTCCCATAGCGTCCCCCAAGGTGGGTGAAACGCTACCGGACTCGTCAGGGCATGGCTAGCCCTGGCTTCACAAATACCACGGGGCTGAAATTCAAGCTCCCGAGGCTGGGATGGGCATCCGCCGGCGCGGATTGGCGAGCGCGGGCCTACGCCTGGGGTGGGCCCCGGTACGTGCATTGCTCAAGGACTTCGGGCGGCACGGCGAGAGGACGGGACATGTTGGCGAGGGTGCGGTCGGGGGCGTTGATGGGTATCGACGTGGTGGTGGTGGAGTGTGAGGTCGACATGGCGCTCGGCCTCCCCTACTTCAACGTCGTGGGGCAGGCGGAGGGCGCGGTCCGGGAATCGAAAGTCCGCGTCATCTCCGCGCTGAAGAACACGGGCTTCGAGCTTCCCCAGAAGCGAATCACCGTGAATCTGGCGCCCGCGGATTTGAAGAAGGAAGGCGCGGCGTTCGAACTGCCGATTGCATTGGGCGTCCTAGCGGCGGCGAAGTTGATGGATGAAGCCCCGCTGGAACGGCTTCTCTTCGGAGGCGAGCTGTCCCTGGACGGCACACTCCGCCCCATCAAAGGAGTGCTTCCGTTGGCGGTGGCGGCGCTCAACGGCGGCTTCGAAGGTGTCATGGTGCCTTGGGCCAATGCCGCGGAGGCAGCGCTCGTCGAAGAACTGCGCGTCATTCCCGTGAAGACCCTGCGGGAGGCGGTGGACCACCTGACGGGGGCCCGCAGCATCCCGCCGTACACGCGGCAGCGGGAACCCCGTCTTCTGGCGCCCACGGGACAGGCGCCTGACATGTCCGATGTCCGCGGGCAGGCCGACCTGAAGCTCGCCCTCGAAATCGCCGCGGCGGGGGGCCACAACGTCTTGATGTCCGGGCCACCGGGCTCGGGGAAGACGATGCTGGCGCGGCGCCTGCCCGGCATCCTTCCGGAGATGACGTTCACCGAGGCCATGGAGGTGACGAAGGTCTACTCGGTGCTGGGCTTGCTGGGCGAAGGCCACGCATTGATGCGCGAGCGCCCGTTCCGCGCGCCCCACCACACCCTCTCCGACGCGGGCCTGGTTGGCGGCGGCCTCTCGGCGAGGCCTGGCGAACTCTCGTTGGCGCACAATGGCGTGCTCTTCCTCGACGAGCTTCCGGAGTTCCGGAGGAACGTGCTGGAGGTTCTGCGCCAGCCCATGGAGGAAGGCGTCATCCACCTGGCACGCGCCAACCAGAACATCACCTATCCCTGCCGGGTCATGTTGGTGGCCGCGATGAACCCCTGTCCCTGCGGTTACTACAACGTCCCCAGCCGCTCCTGCACTTGCGGCGAGCAGCGCGTCTTCGACTACATGACGCGCGTGAGCGGGCCCCTGTTGGACCGCATCGACATCAGCCTGCAGACGCGCCCGGTGGAGTATCACCACATGGCCCGCTCGACGGTCCAAGAGCCCTCGAGCCGCTACTACCGCGAGCGGGCCCAGGTCGCGCGCGAGCGTCAACGCGCCCGCTATCGCGATGAGCCGGGAATCCACTGCAACGCGCAGCTTCCCGCGCACCTGCTGCGCCGGTACTGCGCCATGAGCGAACGGGCCGAGCACATGCTGCAGCAAGCGGTGCGGATGTTCGGCCTGTCCGCGCGAGCCCATGACCGCATCATGAAACTGGCGCTCACACGGGCAGACCTCGAGGGACGCGACCGCATCGAGCAGACCGACATGCAGCTCGCCATCAACTGCCGCATGCTGGACCGGCGAGGGGCGATGCAAGGCAAGCTTCACGGAGCCCGCCCTGCCCCTCCGCCCGAGGACGCCGCTTGGCGGAACACCGGGCCCTCCGGCAGGGCCAGCCCGCTGGAGGACCTGGATGGTTGAGGGCTGCCGCGCGCGTCAGTGCGTCCCGGTCGTCGCGGACTCCGCGTGAGACGTCGTCGTCTGGAAGCGGGGCTCTGCGATGGACGGGGTCTGCCCACCCTCCGGCAAGGCGTGGGTGGGCTGGAGCCGGTCCAGGCGAGGCGAAGGGCCGGTGATGATGCGCGCCGACTTGCCAAACGTCAGGTACGAGAAGGCCCAGTTGAGCAGCACCGCCAGCCTGCTACGGAAGCCGATGAGGAAGGTGATGTGGATGAGCAGCCAGGCCATCCAGGCACCGAAGCCCGCCTGCTTGAAGCGGCGGAAGGCAATGCCCACCGCGTGGCCTCGGCCAATCACCGCGTAGGAGCCGCGGTCCCAGTACGAGAAGGGCACCATCGGCTTGCCCTGCAACTGGCGGCGGATGTTGTGGGCGGCGTGCTTGCCTTCCTGCATGGCCACGGGAGCAAGGCCTGGCACCGGCTTGCCCTCCGCATCCTTGAGCAAGGACAGGTCACCGACGACGAAGACATCGTCGTGGCCCGGTATGGTCAGCTCAGGAGTGACGAGCACGCGCCCGGACCGGTCGAGTTCGACGCCCAGCGACTTCGCCACCGGCGATGCCGCCACGCCCGCGGCCCACAATACCGTCCTCGCGGGGATGAACTCCTGGCCGATGAAGACCCCTTGCTCGGTGATGTTGGTGACCCGAGCCCCCGTACGGACCTCCACCCCCAGCTTCTCGAGTGTGCGGCAGGCCTTCTGTGACAGGTCATCCGGATAGACGGGCAGGACCTTGTCCATGCCCTCGATGAGGATGATGCGCGCGTCCCGCGGATCGAAGTTCCTGAAGTCGCCATGAAGCGAATGCCGGCTGATTTCCGCCAACGAGCCCGCGAGTTCCACCCCCGTGGGTCCGGCGCCGATGATGACGAAGTTGAGGAGCGAGCGGCGGATCTCCGGGTCCGTCTCCCGCTCCGCCAGTTCGAAGGCCACCAGGATCCGCCGGCGAATCGCCAGCGCGTCCTCGATGGACTTCAGGCCGGGAGCGAACTGAGCCCAGGCGTCATTGCCGAAGTAGGAGTGTGTGGCCCCTGTAGCGATGACGAGGTAGTCGTAGTTCAGCTCTCCGTCGGAGAGCAGCACGCGCTTGCCAGCCGTATCCACACCCGTCACTTCCGCCAGCACCACCGCCACCTGGTGGTGCCCCAGCACCGCCCGGAGCGGCGCCGCAATCTCGCTGGGACTCAGCGTCGCCGTGGCGACCTGGTAGAGCAGAGGCTGGAACAGGTGGTGATTCTGCCGGTCCACCATCGTGACGCGCACGGGTGCCCTGTAGAGATGACGGGCGGCGTAGAGGCCGGCAAAACCACCGCCGAGGATGACCACGTGGGGCAGGTCTTCGCGCTTTGATTTCGGGCTCACGCAGGGAAGGTCATATCTGCCCAGCCCATCTTCAACGCAAAGCGCCAATCACCATGCCGCCAAGCGTGGGCTCCCATGCTTGTTTCTCATCCGACTGCCGGAGTGGCACGCGCACACTCCGCACTCTTGGACACACAGCCACGTACCCGGACACCTGTACTCCCATCTCTCAGGGGGAGGAGCGGGCGGCACAGGTGTTGCTCACCTGTCTGCCCGCCGCGCTGGCGGCGCCATGACGGCGTCCCTAGAGGCGGCATCCAACACAGCAAGGGCGGCGAGGGAGTGACAGACGCGATGAGCAAGCTGGCGGAGAAGCTGAAGGCAGTGGCGGCGGCGGTAGCGAGCATCGAGAAGCAGTTCGGACGAGGCTCGGTGATGACGTTGGGCGGGGAAGCACGCGAACAGAAGGTCGCCGTCATCCCCTCCGGCTCGGTGGGGGTGGACCGCGCGCTGGGCGTGGGCGGCTATCCCCGGGGCCGTGTGGTGGAGGTCTTCGGGAACGAGTCCTCGGGCAAGACGACGCTCACCCTGCATGCGATTGCACAGGTGCAGGCGGCGGGTGGCGTAGCGGCCTTCATCGACGCGGAGCACGCGCTGGATGTGTCCTACGCGCGCAAGCTGGGCGTCCGTGTGGAGGAGTTGCTCGTGTCGCAACCCGACACCGGCGAACAGGCGCTGGAAATCACGGAGCACCTGGTGCGCTCCGGCGCGGTGGACCTCATCGTCGTCGACTCGGTGGCGGCCCTGGTGCCACGGGCCGAAATCGAGGGCGAGATGGGGGACGCGCACATGGGCGTCCAGGCGAGGCTGATGAGTCAGGCGCTGCGCAAGCTGACGGGCGCGGTGAGCCGCTCGGGCACGTGCATCATCTTCATCAACCAGATTCGGATGAAGATTGGCGTGATGTTCGGCAATCCGGAAACCACCACGGGTGGCAATGCGCTGAAGTTCTACGCATCCGTGCGGATGGAGATTCGCCGCACGGGCAACATCAAGGACGGTGATGCCGTCGTGGGCTCGAAGGCGCGCGTGAAGGTGGTGAAGAACAAGGTCGCCCCGCCCTTCCAGGAAGCGGAGTTCGACCTCATGTACGGCAGCGGCATCCACCGCGTGGGGGAAGTGCTCGACCTCGGCGTGGCCACGGGCCTCATCGAGAAGTCGGGGAGCTACTTCAGCCTGCGCGGAGAGCGCATCGGCCAGGGCCGGGAGCGCGCCGCCGAGTGGCTGCGCGAACATCCCGACGTGCTGGAAGCGCTGGGCAAGGAGATTACGGGGACTTCCGCCCTGCCCTCCTCGCCCGCGCCGGTGGAGGTCGCGGCCTAGACGGAGGACGCCAACACGTCCAGCTTGACCGGGACGGCGAGCTTGCGCTGACCGACATTCAGCACGAGCCCGCCGTCGGGCCCTTCTTCCAGGAGCTGTCCGAGCTGGTACTGCGCGTCGCGCGAGAGGCGCGCCTGGGCCCGCCCCTGCTTCACTCGGCAGGACAACACGCCGTCCGCGTCCAGATGCAGGCTGGCGACGTCCAGCGCCTCGGCGGTGCGGTCGCTCAGGCGCACGGACACCCGCTCGTCGGGGGTGACGTCCACTGTCCGGACCTCGTAGGCGGCGCCTTCAACCTGGATGAAGCACCAGTCGTTGCCAATGCGGAGCTGGTAGCGGTCCGCGTCATCCAGCACGAGCGAGGCGTTGAAGAGCTCGATGATCTTGGGATGGAGGATGGGCTCGTCGTCGTGCCACCAGCGCATCCTGGCGTCGAGGCGGATGCCGCTGTCCTCACGGGTGTGCCAGCGCTTGCCGGGAGGCGGCTGTCCAGTGGGTGGTTGCATGACGTCTCTCATCTGCGCGTGAAGCGCGAAGGATTCAAGCCCATGAAACGTGGGGCGCTACCAGTTCCGGACAAGTTCCGTGTAGCCGCGGAAAGCCACCGCTCCCCAGAAGTTCACCAGCACCCCAAGCGCCACCGCGGCCATCACCGCCCGATTCCGCAGGGACCACCCCCCCAATGCGAAGAGCAGGAGGAGATAAGGCGTGTAGTCGAGGCTGAACCGGAAGCCGAACTGCATGTAACCGGTGTTCTGATAGAAGAGCCCGGGCAGCGCGCACACCGCCACGGTGAGCCACACCGGCCAATGCAGGCGCGGGCGCGTCTTCGGCACCAACAGGAAGACGAGCAGCGGCAGCGTCAGCAGCAGCGTCAGCCCGTGCGGGTCATATCCCAGCTTCAGCGGAGACAAGGACACCGAGGGCAGCTTGAAGAAGGCCGCCTCCAGGTTTCGTGGCAGGTACTCCCAATTGAAGAGCCCCGTGCGGTCGATGTCCGCGTTGACGCGGTTGTTGAAGAGGTACGCGTGCCCGAACTCGCTCAGCCGGCCGTAGCGGTAGACGTTGTATGCGGCTGCGAGCCCCGCCAGCGGCGCGGCGCCCAACGTGAAGAGGCCCAGCTTCTTCGCGGCGGGCGTCCAGTTCTGCGCCAGGGCCTTGAGCTGCGCCAGGCGAGGCTCCGGCCCGGGACACAGCGCCTCCAGCACGAAGAAGAGCCCCGTGAAGAGCAAGGGCGTCCGCGTGAGCGTCGCCATGGAGAAGAACAGGCCCGCGAGCAGCGGACGATGCGCCCGGACGGCGTTGCGTACGTAGAGACAGGTGAGCGCCACGCCCATCACCTCGGCGCTGAACCAGACCTCTCCCCGGATGGCGCAGTAGAAGAACAGGGTGCCGAAGGCGAGGATGAGCGCCAGGGCCACGTTCTCGTTGCGGTTGCGCTCCGTCTCCCCTTCCTTCGCCAGGAAGCGCAGCAGCGAGAAGAAGAGCGCCACCGCCAGCGCACCGACGATGACACCAAACGAGGTGTCGTTGAACTGGTAGCCGTGCAGTGCGACGAAGGGCAACATCGCCACCGCGGGGAAGGACGGGAAGCTCACGAACCAGCGGTCCGTTGGGAGCGGGCGTCCGGTGCAACGGACCTTGTCGCCGTTCACCATGCGGACGCAGGCCCAGTCCTCCATGTTGGGCAGCACCTGCGGGTCCACGTCCAGCCGCCCCTCCATCCACGCCTGGGCCTGATAGACGAAGTGAGGCGCGGCGCTCTGGCGCAGGAAGCGCTGGGAGCTGAAGCTGGCGAGCACCACGAAGGCGACCACGAACAGCACCACCTCCACGCGGTAGGCGGACAGCCACACACGCGCGACGTTCAACGGCAGGCCTCCCGACACGGGGGTGCCCGGTGAGGACGCGGGCGGTGGCACCGAAGGCGGGGCGGCTTCGGGTTCGGCGGAAGGGACTGGCGCGCTGGCGGCTGCGGGCCCCGCATCCTGGTGCGGAGCGACGGGCGCGACAGCGGACGCTCCTGACGCGGCTGGTTCGGAAGCTCCCGGCTCGGAGGAGGGCGGACGGGGGCGCTTGGACTTGGAACGGCTCATGGGGTAGCGGGCGCGGCGAGCAGGTGCTGCCGCAGCATTTCAAGCGTGTGGGAAGCGGCGAACAGGCGCACGCGGTCGCGGTCGCCGGTGACAGAGATGCGCTCACAGCGGGTGGGCACGCCAGGCGCCGACAGCGCGCAGTACACGGTGCCAACGGGGTCCTCCGGCGTGCCACCGCCAGGGCCCGCGTATCCCGTCACCGACAGGCCGTAGGTCGTGCCACAGGCATCGCGCACGCCCTCCGCCATGGCCTCGGCCGTCTCCCGCGAGACAGCCGTGTGCCGTGCGAGCACGTCGGGAGGAACGCCCACCCATGCGGATTTCATCTTCTCCGAGTACACCACCGCGCCGCCGATGAAGACCTCGCTGGAGCCCGGCACGGCCGTGAGCTGCTGGGCGATGAGGCCGCCGGTGCAGCTCTCCGCCACCGCCAGCGTGGCGCCCGCCCGACGAAGCGTTTCGAGGACCACCGCGGCGTACGCTTCCGAGTCCACACCGAAGAGCTTCGTGCCCAGCATCTGGCGGCACTCCACCTCCACGGCGGCGAGCGCGGCATCCGCTTCCGATTGGGAGGGGGCCTCCGCCATCAGCTTCAGGTGGTTTTCGGGGGCGTGGGTGCGGAAGCCGAACACGATGCGGGGATGCCGGGGGCCCATGGGAGCAACCGCAATGTCGAGCTCCGACTCCGGGATGCCCACCGTGCGCAGCAGCCGGAAGGCCCGGTAGGTGCGCTCGGGGCGGGCGTCCAGCGTCGCGCGGATCCGCGGCAGCACCTCGCCTTCCAGGAGCGCCTTGAACTCACGGGGCACCCCCGGAAGGAAGAACAACTGGGCGCCACCCAGCTTCATCACGACGAGCGGCGCGGAGCCCTCGGGGTTCTTCACGGGCTCCGAGCCCTGGGGGACGCGGGCCATGCGCAGGGCGCTCGGGTTGGGCGACAGGCCTCGCGCGGCGTAGCGCTGGTGCAGCCAGTCGAGGACCTGGGCATCCTCCTCCAGCGGCACGCCCGCGGCCTCCGCGGCGCATTCGAGGGTGAAGTCGTCCGCCGTGGGCCCCAGGCCCCCCGACACCACCACCACATCCGCGCGCGACGCGGCTTCCTTCAGCGACTGGATGATGTCCGGCCGCACGTCACCCACCAGGACCACGCGCTCCACCTTGACGCCAAGGTCGAAGAGGCGGGCCTCCAGGTACGTGCTGTTCGTATCCGTAATGAGGCCGGTGACGAGCTCGTCACCGGTGCACAGCAGCTCGACGCGCATGGGCCGCGCATCCTAGCGGCAGCCGGACGGCTGGGCACGGACCGAAGCGCACTCAAGCAGCAACGCCCCCTGGTCTGGAAGGGGGCCGAGCGGGAAACAGCGTCCTCCAGGTCAGAGGTACGCGGGCCCGTCGTTGCCCTGGTTGGACTCCGCGTCCTCTTCTTCCTCGTCGTCGATGACCGTGGCCACCGCGACCGCGGCCACCGCGCAGGGGGCCGCCCCCTTGCGAGCGACCAGCCGACTGCGGACCAGCACCGCCGACTCCACCAGCCCCAGCGCGAGGTAGGCGCCGCAGCACGCCACCAGCACCCAGGCCGGGTGCAACTGCGTGGCGATCACCGTGCCGCCCACCACCACGAGCATGAAAGCCAGCGCGCTCTTCCGGTTGGGCCGCGTGTCCTTGAAGGTGCGATAGCGCACCGTCGACACCATCAGCAGCGCCAGGCCGGCCACCGCCACCGCCATGGGCACCACGGCGCTCTCGGCCAGGGGCTGCCCCTGCGTCGCCGCATGGTGGGAGATGATGACGGAGACCAGCATTCCGGCCGCCACGGGGATGGGCAGGCCCACGAAGAAACTGCCACCGCCTCCGTGCGGGTTGCGCGCCGCCAGCACGTTGAAGCGCGCCAGACGCAATGCACCACAGGCCGCGAAGGAGAACGCGATGAACAGCCCCATGAACCCCAGGGGCTCGAGCGCCCACTTGTACACCAGGAGAGAGGGCGCCGCTCCGAAGGAGATGACATCCGCCAGACTGTCGAGCTGCACGCCGAAGTCGCTCTGAGTCTTCGTCAACCGGGCCACCCGGCCATCGAAGCCGTCGAAGAACATGGCGAAGAAGATGGCCAGGGCCGCCTGGTACAGCTGCACCGGTTCGGCGTCCCCCGTGCACAAGGTGATGGCGTAGAAGCCGCAGAAAATGGACGTGACGGTGAAGAGATTCGGCAGCACGAACATCAGTTTCCGCAACTTCATCATTCCCTCGACTTCCTCTGATGACCGTGACTTCCCGGCGGCAGGACGGCGGGTGAACCGACCTTAGCAGGGTTTTATTTTTGAAAAGGAGGATGCATGGATGCTTCGCGGTGGGTGGTGTGGGTACTGGTCGCCGGGGTCGCACTCGTTCTGTGGAACGTCCTTTGGGTCGTGGCCGTGCGACGATGGTACCGCCCCAGGGCGGAGCTGCCCCAGGTCCTCCGCGCCCGCTGCGAGGACGGATGGGAGCTGGTGATTCACGCGCGGCGCGCGGCCGTGCGCCGATTCGAGGAGCCCGTGCTGCTGTGCCACGGGCTCGCGGCGAACCGGTTCACCTTCGACTTCGAGCCCCCCTACTCCGTCGCGCACTACCTGACCGAAGCGGGTTTCGACTGCTTCAGCGTCGAGTGGCGCGGCACCGGGCACTCGCGCCGGCCGCCCCGAGGACGGAGGTACACGGACTTCACCATCGACGACCACATCCTCCAGGATGGACCCGCGCTGTTGGAGCTGGCGTTGAAGGAGACGGGTGCGAAATGCGCATTCTGGCTCGGCCATTCCCTGGGCGGGCTGGTGGGCTACGGCGTCGCGCAAGGCCCGCACGGGGAGAAGCTTGCGGGGTTGCTCGCGCTGGGCGCTCCCGTGCACTTCAAGTCGGAGCCCTTCCTGCGCACGCTCATCTCCATGGGCGTCCGTGCCGCCTGGCCCGCACGCTTCCGGCAGGAGTGGATGAGCGCCAGCCTCGCGCCGTTCCTGGGCTACATCACCCTGCCCCTGTCCGACCTGCTGGTGAACCCCGAGCACATCCCCCCGCGCATCCAGCGGCAGGTCTACGCGAACATGATGTCGTCGATGAGCCGCAAGGTGCTGCTTCAGTTCCAGGACTGGATTGAGCACGACATGTTCCGCTCCTTTGACCGCACGAAGGACTGGCGCGCTGGCATCGCACAGCTCCAGCTTCCGCTGCTCGTCATGGGCGGCAGTTCGGACCGGCTGGCCACGCCGGGCAACGTGGAGTCGCAGTTCGCGCTCGCCACCGCGCCCGACCGCACGCTGCATATCTTCGGCACGGACCATGGCGACAAGATGAACTACGGGCACGGGGACCTCATCTTCGGCACCGGCGCCCCGTCGGAGGTCTATCCCGTCATCCGCGAGTGGCTGGAGCGACATGCCTCCGCCCTGCCCGCCGCCATCACCGACCCCGCTCCCGCCCCAGTGGAAGAGGAGCCTCGCGAGCCGGAGCGCTCCGTCCCATGAGCATCCAGCGGGATGGAGCAACCGTTGCTGTCGTGCCGGTTCACTTCGGACTGGCGTGGACACAGCGCGCCGACAGGCCTCGCGTGTCCTCGGAGCGGAATTCCTTCAGGTGCACCTGCGTGGCGCCCTCGCACTCCGCATGGACGAACCCCGTCTCCAGGCCACTCGCGGAGAGGGATTCCACACGCAACTCGCCGTTTCCCAGAGCGCCCAGCGCCGTCGCCGCCCCTTGAATGTCCACGTTGACGGCGTTCATGCGCGCCAGGGTGTCCGTCAGCAGGCCGACGTACCCGCAGGTCTCCAGCTTCGCGCCCCGCAGTGACACGCGGGCATTCTGCGCCGCGAGGACACACGCCCCCTGTGCATCGCGCACCACGACGCCCTCCACGTCCGCTTCGACCTGACGCAGGTGCAGGCCATCCCCGGTGACACCGTCCGCCGTGCGCACCCGGCGGATGTCCACGTCACGAAGCCGCAGCTTCCCACGCAGCGCCATCACCCCGTACTCGGCGGCGCCGTCCACTCGAACGCCCTGGACGTCCAGGTCCCCGCCCGAGAACTGAAGCCCGCCATAGGCGCCGCTGTCCCGCACCACGATGTCCCGGAGCCGGACGCATGACATCAGCAGTCCCATGCCGGCCCGAATGGCCCGCACCGACGTGAAGCGGTGCACGTCGAGCCTGCGTGCTTGCATGGAGGACACGCCGTACTCGTGCCCCGTCACGGAGACCTCATCCAGGATGAGGGTGCCGTCCATCACCGAGAAAGCCGCCGCCTGCCCACCTTCCGCGGTGGAGCGCCGCACCTCGGCGTACGCACCGTCCACGCCGACCGCTGTCGCGGCCCCCGTGAACTGGAGGTCCTCCAACGTGGCCCGCACGTCCGCGCCGCGCAGCCGCACGGCTCGACGGTAGGGGCCGGTGAAGGTGCTCCCGCGGATGTGGGCTTCCACGATGGCTCCGGCATGTCTCGGGTCTTCCTGCTGCGCTCCAGCGCCCGTGGCGGCCTCGCTGTCCTGAGGCGAGTGCATGGATCCGTCCGTGTTCGACAGCACCTCGGGCTTGGGCGAGGCGTCGCGCGGTGCCGATTGCTCGCCACTCTCCGGAGACGGGGCCCGTCCGCTTTCCAGCAACACCCCCACCATGGCCGCTGGCGCCGCCTCGAACCGGCTGTCCTCCACATCCAGCCGCCCGGCCTCCACGCGCACCGCTCCCGTCACCTGCCCCCTGAAGCCCACTCGCGCCAGCCGGACATGGCCGCCGCCCATGCTCTCCACCCCCCAGAGCCCACCCTGGACGACAAAATCCGACAACTCCGCATCTTCACCCACCTGAATGACCGTGCGAGCAGCGCCCTCCGCTTGCAGCACCACCCCCGGCCCCTGCC